>JAUWQS010000045.1 GCA_030610915.1 Pseudomonadota bacterium
ACCAGGCTGCCTGATCGCTTTTTGAATATCGGCTGTACACCTTTTCATAACGACGAATGCATTTTAGCCAGTTATGGCGATATTTTCTTTTCCCGGCAGAAGCATTCAGACTCCTGCGACACTTATCAGCCTGTTCAAGGAGTAAGACCGGATTCCTGGTAGTTTTGCATATTGCTTCCGACCCATCCATGCAGCAAAGGAACAAAGAGATCAGCAACAAAATGTAATGAAATTTTCTTTTCATGTCCTACCTGGTGTCCATCAAGAAATGAGATAGTTTTCGCAAGGTCAAGGAAGATGAGGATTTTAACCACAGGAATACATTGAAGTATTTCGAGGATTAAAATCCGAATCTGACGTAGAGATTGTGAAAAATAGCCACTTCTGGATGGACATTAGTTAATAATACCGAATGGAGGTTGTTATGAGGGATATCCTAGCCATGATCATGGCGGGTGGCGCCGGAGAAAGACTATACCCGTTAACACGGGATAGAGCAAAGCCGGCGGTGCCTTTCGGAGGAATATATCGTCTGATCGACTTCACATTGAGTAACTGTGTTAATTCTGGTGTACGAAAGATTGTAGTCCTTACACAATATAAGTCTCTCTCCCTGGAGCGGCATATCAGCTTTGGCTGGAATATCTTCAATTCAGAACTTGGTGAATATATATTTTTCATCCCTCCCCAGATGAGGATAGGCGGTGATTGGTATAAAGGAACCGCCGACAGCATCTATCAAAATTTATACTTTGCCGACATGGTCAATCCCAGTTATTTCCTTATTCTTTCCGCCGACCATGTTTATAAGATGGACTATTCTGAGATGCTTACCTTCCATAAAAGCAAAGGCGCCGACGTTACCATGGCCACCATAGAGGTGGACCCCCGGGAAGAATCCCGGTTTGGTATTGTCAGGGTTGATAAGGAGGACAGGATAACCGGTTTTGAGGAAAAGCCTGAACGACTTGAGCCCGTATCCCAGGGCAGAGAAACCTTATCAGCCAATATGGGGGTTTATATCTTTAACAGCCACACCTTGAGAGAATTCCTGGAAGAAGATGCCCATAAAAACAGCCATCATGATTTCGGCAGGGACATCGTCCCAGCGATGACCCAAAGTAACGTCAAGGTGTTTTCCTATAATTTTAAGGATGTAAACAAAAAAGAACCGAAGTACTGGAGGGATGTTGGAACCATCGAGGCCTACTTTGATGCCAATATGGATCTGGTGGCGCCTGATCCCATGCTCAACCTTTATGACACGGACTGGCCCATACGCACTTATCAGGGTCAATATCCCCCGGCCAAGACGGTCTTCGCCCAGGAATATCCCGGCGGAAGGCTGGGGATTTGTCTGGATTCCATAGTTTCCGGAGGATGTATCATCAGCGGTGGCAAGGTACAAAACTGTGTTTTGTCTCCCAGGGTTCGAATAAACAGCTATGCCGAGGTGAAGGAATCCGTGTTGATGGAGGGTGTCGAGGTTGGCAGATATTGTAAGATTAAGAGGGCCATTATTGATAAAGGAGTAAAGGTGCCTCCGGGAACAGAAATAGGATATGACATCAGAGAGGATAGAAAGAAATTTTTTGTGAGTAAGGGGGGCATAGTAGTTATTCCTAAGGGTATGGAGGTTCCATTGTCAAAGGAGGAAACCCGGTGACGGAAAGTGTCATTGAATATGGCGTTCCCGGGGGAGTAGATAGTCGTATGTGAGGCAATAGGGTATCTTTCAAGACAAATATAAAACAAGCCACTTCCTTTGGCAGTGGTATTTTGCTTAAAGGTAGAAAGGAGAAAAGGATGAAGATTGCGATGTTTTCGTGGGAAACACTCCATTCCATTGCTGTTGGGGGCATTGCCCCGGTGGTGACTGAATTGGCGGCAGCCCTGGAAAGGAAAGGAGAGGAAATACATGTTTTCACCCGTATGGGAGAGGGACAGCGTTTATATGAACTCATTGATGGAGTTCACTACCACCGCTGCCCTCACAGGCTCGACCCCAATTTCTTTGAAGAGGTAAATGACATGTGCCGCTCCTTCGCCGACCATTTCTTCCAGACAGAGGATTATATTGGCGGCTTCGATATTATCCACGGCCATGACTGGTTAACGGCCAATGCGGTTGGCTGGATAAAAGAGAGAAGAGATAAGAAAGCTGTATTTACTGTTCATTCCACCGAGTATGGGAGATGTGGCAACAACTTCTGGGGTGGGGCCTCTGCTGTGATCAGTGACCATGAGCGATATGGGACCTATATTGCCGACAGGGTAACGGCAGTGTCGAATAACTTGAAAAGTGAGATCGAGTGGATGTATAATGTTCCCGAGTGGAAAGCGGATGTTGTATATAATGGAATCAGTGTTCATAACTTTGATGGGTGGGTTGATCCCGGTGAGATCAAAAAAAAATATGCGGTAGCCCCCTTAGAGCCTATGGTGCTCTTTGTTGGTAGAATGACCTATCAGAAGGGCCCGGATTTGCTGGTAGAGGCCATACCTTCTATCTTAAGATATTACCCAAACGCCAAATTTGTCTTTGTCGGCGATGGAGATATGATGCGGAACGTAGAAGATCAGACTCGTGCTCTTGAGATTTCCCATGCCACCAGATTCCTGGGGTATAGATCGGGACAGGAACTTATAGATATATTTAAGGCAGCGGATGTGGTTTGTATTCCCAGCAGAAATGAGCCCTTCGGGGTGGTGGTGCTGGAGGCCTGGGCTGCGGGCAAACCGGTTATAGCCAGCAAAAATGGAGGGCCTGATGAATTTGTCTGGCATGAGGTAAATGGACTTAAGGTCTCTGACAATCCCGATAGTATCGCCTGGGGGATAGGCACGCTTTTCGCTGATTTTGAGCGGGCAAGAGAGATAGGAATGAATGGAAGGAAGACTGCTGAACAAGCCTTTTCGTGGGAGAGCATCGCCGATCAGATGCTGGAAGTTTATTATTCGTAGAATATAAAAGAAAGGGGGGAATTGTTATGCCTAAAAAAGATGGGAGTGGCCCTCCCGGTGGGAGCGGCCCTGGAACAGGAACGGGTATAGGCAGAGGAGGAGGAGGCAGAGGCAGGATGGGAGGCACCAGACCTGGGTCTGGTCCCGGTGGAGAGTGTGTCTGCCCCAATTGCGGAACAACTGCTCCTCATCAACAGGGGATCCCTTGTACCCAGATAAGCTGTCCAAATTGCGGCGCCAGTATGGTAAAGAAGTAAGGTATCAGCTCAATAAATAGTGGGAACGCCCTCACCCTCACCCTCACCCTCTCCCACCAGGGGAGAGGGAATTAATCAATCGAAATCATTAAAAAAACGCCCCTCCGCCTTGAGGGGGAGGGTTGGGGTGGGGGTAAAAAGGGGAGATTTGCTCAATGTCTGGAGGGTAAAATGAGTAAAGGAATTTATCATGCTCTGGGGCTGCATATGCATCAGCCACCAGGGAATCTAAAACTCCTGATAGAGACAAATGACTGGGAGGCAAGACAGATTATCCTCTGTTATGAACGGCCGTTAAGGTATGCCCGGGCCTTCCCGGATATAGCCAGAATAAATGTGGGTTTTTCCGGGATACTTCTGGAACAGCTCCAGGATGAAGAGATACAGAAGAGGTATGCCTCTATTATCGATATTCCTCAAATGCTTGAAGGTTACGCAAGACAGGAGAACATTGAGCTGATCGGCATGGGATACTACCACCCCATCTTTCCCCTCATTCCCGAAGAAGACTGGGAAGCGCAGCTCAGGAAGGGCAGGGATAAGATTAGAGAAGTGTTTGGAAGGGAACCTTCAGGTTTCTGGCCGCCGGAGATGGCCTTTTGTATGGAGCTAATCCCTGCTTTAAAGAGGAACGGTTATGAATATGTGGTGATAGATGGTGTCCATGTGAGGCCCAAAATCATTTTAACACCACAGGAGATACTTTATCAGACTCATGTAGCAGAGTATGATGGCCATGAAATTGCTGTAATTTCCAGAGACAGGGACTTGAGTAATGCCCAGGAAAGCGGGTTGGATACCGGCTGGTTTGAAAGGGAAATAGGGGAGAAGACAGCACAATGCACCCAGCCTTCCCTGGTTACCACCTGGTCTGACGGA
This sequence comes from Pseudomonadota bacterium, assembly GCA_030610915.1. Next base: position 4,101 of record JAUWQS010000045.1, read on the forward strand.
GAGAATGGGGGCTGGTTCCGTCAAACCGATGAACCTTCAGGTTTCTGGGGGCATTACTTTGCCCCTTATATGGAAAGGGTGAGAAGCGGAGGAATGCCCATCACCCCTGTCAGAATTTCCGATTTTATCCAGGAACATCCACCCCGCAATAAGGTCAGGGTGGAAAGCGGGGCATGGAATATCGGGACAAGGGGAGGAAAGGATTTTTCACAATGGTCGGGCTCGGATTCCCAGAAAAGAGCGCTGAGAGAGATCGGTGAGATAAGTCGCTACTACCATCAAATGGAAGGGCGGTTAATGAAGGAAAAGAAAAAAGGACGGGATATGCCGGGGACAGATAAGATATTGAGTTCCGCCTATGAATATGTGCTTAAATCTCAGACAAGCTGTTATCTCTTCTGGGGAGATGCATGGGTCTCAAGGGTATATGAGGTTACAAAAAAGGCCAGGGTATTGCTGAACGAGGCAAGGCAGGTATTATTACGATAAAGGAGGGTGTATGCCGATGAAATGCTGGTTTTGTGAGAATGAGGCAAGGGGAGTATGCGCCGCTTGCGGAAGAGCGCTTTGCCATGACCATGCCCATATTCATGATGCGATGACCATCGCCAAGTCAGACACCTCTACCGGTTATGCCAGTTATTACAATGTCTACGGGGCATTGAAGTGTTCGGATTGCAGGCTGGAATGGGAGAGTTGTCAGCCTGACAAAGAGTGAGGATGATCTATGGAAAAAGGCTACCTTTGCATGATCCTGCATGCCCATCTCCCCTTTGTCAGGCATCCCGAAGAAGAGGATTTTCTGGAGGAATACTGGTTCTTTGAAGCGATCACTGAAACCTATCTCCCTTTAATCACCGTGATGGATGACCTGATAAGGCAGGGCGTTGATTTTCGCTTAACCATGTCCTTGACACCTCCTCTGATTACTATGCTTGGGGACCCGCTTTTGCAGTCCCGCTACCTTAAAAGGTTAAATAAACTTCTTGAACTGACGGAAAATGAGCTGGTGAGGACAAGAGCCCAGCCGGAGTTTTTTCACCTGGCACGGATGTATCGCGAGGACTTCCTTAAAAAGAGAGAGGTCTTCCAGGGCTTAGGGGGCAATTTGCTTTCCGCCTTTAAAAAGTTTCAGGAGCTTGGAAAATTGGAGATTCTTGCTTCGTGCGCCACTCATGGATTTCTGCCGTTGTTGAACGTAAATCCTTCTGCGGTGAAGGCTCAAATTGAGGTGGGGATTGACTGTTATGAGGAGGTTTTTGGGACCAGACCACGTGGTTTTTGGCTTCCCGAGTGTGGTTATTATCCTGGACTGGATGAGATTCTTAAGAATTCGGGTGTCAAATATTTTCTCCTGGAAAGCCACGGCATCTTAAATGCCACACCCTTTCCTGAATGCGGGGTTTATGCCCCTGTATTTTGCGAGTCAGGGGTGGCGGCTTTTGGACGGGATGATACGGCTTCCAAACAGGTCTGGGATGCCTTTACCGGTTATCCCGGCGACTTTGACTATCGTGAATTCTACCGTGACATCGCCTATGAGCAGGACTATCAATATATTAAACCTCATATCCCCGGTGAGGTCAGGGTTGATTCCGGTATAAAATACTATCGAATAACGGGAAAGAACGGGGATAAACAACCTTATAATCCTGAGTGGGCAAGAGAAAAGGCTGCTGCTCATGCAGGAAATTTCATGTTCAATCGTGAAAAACAGGTGGAATCTCTTTCCGGTGCTATGGATCGGAAGCCTGTTATTATTGCCGCTTATGATGCCGAGCTTTTCGGCCACTGGTGGTTTGAGGGGCCCCTGTGGCTGGAGTTTTTGATGAAGAAAATTTACTATGACCAGCAGACCATAAAACTTGCCACCCCTTCTGAATATCTAACAGAGTATCCCGCAGGCCAGGTCTGCGTGCCTTCCGCTTCCAGTTGGGGAGAGAAGGGATATAATGAGATATGGTTAAATGGAAGCAACGAATGGATTTACCCTCACTTGCATATCTGCGCCAAGAGGATGGAAGAGATGGCCAGAGGCTTTCCTCATGCCGGAGGTGTTGTCCGCAGGGCTTTAAACCAGGCGGCAAGAGAGCTTCTGCTGGCTCAGAGCAGTGACTGGGCCTTTATCATGCATAATGGAACCCAGGTAGAATATGCCGTGAGAAGAGTAAAGGAGCATATCGGAAGATTTAACAAGTTATACCAGGATATCAAACAGGGGAAGATTGATAAGCTGTGGCTGGACTGGATCGAACAAAAAAACAGTATATTTCCCCATATCGATTATCGGGTCTATGGATAGAAATATGGTATCAGCTCAATAAACAGGGGATTACATTTTTGAAATGTTGGTCTCGATCCACGATAAGCGTTCACTGAACGTTGAAATTAGAAATTGGAAATTTGGCCTTCATGTTTTTTACTGTCAACTCGCAAACTTGTTTCATCGCTCCCAAATTTCTACTTTCCAATTTCAAGTTTCAAGCTGTGAACGGCTACGATCCACAATCATTCTTACATGCCTGAATTGGCCCTATTTATTGAGATAATACGAAATATGCTTACCTGTTGTCCAAGATGTTCTTTTTATGATACCTGTGAACTCAAATGGTATCGAGAAGAAAGTGGAGAAGCCCAGCTTTGTTGTAATAGATGTGAGTGGTTCGACCAATGCATGGTGAAGGAAACAGAAGAAGAGATAAAGGAGTTGCCGGCAGTCGATGGGGATAGCAGGGTAGTGCTCATGGTGATTGACCCCTTTCATGTCCATGCTTATTGGGAGATAACGTCTCATACGTGGGAGAAAATCAAAGATGAGCTTGAAGGAGAGTTCGATCAGACCAGAAAGGTACTCCGTGTATATGACACAGCCTATATTATCTTCGATGGAGCCAATGCCAACAGTTATTTTGATATATATGTGGGTGACGCTGCCAACTGGTATATAGATCTCCTGGGTCCGGAAAAATCAATATGCGCCGACTTCGGATTGCTTACACCTCAGGGGAAATTTTACACTCTGGTCAGATCCAATTTCGTCCATACCCCCAGGAATGGACCATCAGAAAAGAGAGAAGTGAAACGGCTTGAAAGTGGTTAGTGATCAGTGGTCAGTGGTCAGTGAACAGTATTTTATGACCACTGACCACTGACCACTGACCACTATGGTTCAAAGATTAGAGAGCGCCTGACCGTAAGCCTGACAACCGGAGTAGTCACCAAAAAATCCCGTAAGAAAGGAGCAGGATATGAATATCTTAATGGCGGCAAGCGAGGTAGTCCCTTTTGCCAAGACGGGAGGATTGGCCGACGTGCTGGGTTCCCTCTCGAAGGAACTGGAAAGACTTGGCCATAAGCTTAAGATAGTGCTTCCATACTATCGAATGATAAAAGAGGGAAATTTTGAGGTAGATCATCTTAAGGAGACCATGAGAATAAGGATTTCGGACAAAACAGTGGAGGGAGAAGTCCTGACTGCCGGGATGGGCAGGGATATTACAGTATATCTGATAAAGAACGATGACTATTATGATCGCGAAGGTCTGTACGGAACTGAGAAGGGTGATTACGGTGACAATGCTGAGAGGTTCACCTTCTTCTGCAAGGCCGTACTCGAATTGCTCAAGATGACTGGATTTAAACCCGATGTCATCCACTGTCATGACTGGCAAACGGGTTTGATCCCTGTTTATCTGAAAACTCTTTTTAAAAACGATTCCTGTCTGTCTGCCATAAAGACTGTCTTTACTATCCACAACCTTGCCTATCAGGGGCTCTTCCGGGCATTGGATATGCCCTTGACCGGGCTTCCCCAGGAGGTGTTTACACCTGAAGGGATAGAGTTTTATGGGAAGATAAATTTCCTTAAGGCAGGGATCGTCTATGGGGATATAGTAACTACAGTGAGCGAGAAGTATGCTCAGGAGATCCAGACCGAAGAGTTTGGATATGGACTGGAGGGGGTCTTACTGTCGAGGAAGGAAGACCTGTACGGTATCCTTAATGGCGCGGATTATGAGGAGTGGAATCCGGAGAAGGACAAGTTCATTGTCAAGAAATATGGCAGAGATGATCTTTCAGGAAAGAAGGATTGCAAAATGGATATTATAAAGGAGTTTGGATTGGAAATAGAGGAGGACGCCCCTCTTTTCGGTCTGGTGTCAAGACTTGTCGAGCAGAAGGGGCTTGATCTGGTGGTGGATGCCGCCGACGAAATCTCAAAACTTGGCGGGCTGGTAATCCTGGGGAAAGGAGATGAAGATTGCGAGAAACTGGTGGCCGGCCTGGCAAATAGATATCCCCGTAAGGTGGGCGTGAGGGTCGCCTTTGATGAATCGCTGGCACATAAGATCACCGCCGGCGCTGATTTTTTTCTGATTCCATCTCAATACGAACCTTGCGGACTTAATGCCATATATAGCTTGAAATATGGATCTATCCCCATAGTCAGGGCAACAGGTGGACTCGATGATATTATTCTTGAACTCGACTCCGAGACTGGATGGAGCAACGGGTTTAAATTTCCGGATTTTTCGAAGGAATCACTTATATCTTGCGTTAGGATCGCAATGGGAACATATAGAAAAAAAGAGTTATGGCATAAGGTTATGGAAAATGCCCTTGCGTGTGATTATTCCTGGCGAAGGCCGGCAATCGAGTATGAAAAGCTTTACCATAAAGTTTTGGGCGAAGAGACTGTAAACCTGAAGCTACAGACAGACTACTGATAATAAAAAGGACTCAGCCACAGATTCACACAGATGAACGCAGACAGGTTTAAATACAAAGAAATCACGTGACTATACAGGTGGGTAGGCTGAAGACTGTTAGTCTTTTAATTGTAAGGTTCTTGCCTGCCTGTGCCGACACGGCAGGCAGGCGCAGACAGGCAGAAATGACAAAAGAATTTAAAACTATTACGAAAGTTCGAAAATTACGAAATAACTGTGTGGGGACAGGAAATAGGAGAAAAAATATCAGTGATGATCCGTGTAGATCGGTGGCTAAATAACTACAAAAGTAACTACTCAACCTACATGACTACGTGAGTAGTTATAAAAAGCAGTGGCACAGGGCGCAAAAAAAACAAGGTGAGATTAAGAAGGCCTTGGATGACTTTTACGTTACTGTAGTATTAGCGTGAGGCAAAAGGGGGAAGTAAAAATGAGGTGTCCATTTTATCAGGCAGTACGGGTAGAGTGTCCCTTAAAGGAGGTTAAGGGGTATTGCACGGGATATCTGAATGGAAAACTGAGAATCCCTTCGATTTATGAAGAGATGAGTTTGTGTCTTACCAGGAATTATTCCGGTTGTCAGGTTTTTAATACCCGAATGAAGGAGGAG
>JAUWQS010000210.1 GCA_030610915.1 Pseudomonadota bacterium
CCACTGTAGGTGAAAACATAAGATACCTGATTCGCGACAAGGATGATCGTCCCCTGGCATGTCTTCTTTTCGGTTCAGCGGCATGGAAGACAAAACCGCGTGACAGTTTCATAGGCTGGGACCGAAAGACACGTGAGTCGAGTCTCTGTTACATGACCAATAATACCAGGTTCCTCATTCTGCCATGGGTAAAGGTTCCTCACCTGGCGAGTCATATACTTTCCCGGATATCACGGCGTATCTGTGATGACTGGATACAAAAGTATCATCACCCGGTTTACCTGCTGGAAACGTTTGTGGACAGGAGTCGATATCAGGGGACCTGCTACAAGGCAGCCAACTGGATTCTGACAGGCCAGACGAAGGGACGTACGCGCAATGATCGATATTCTTCAATAAAAGCACCTCCAAAAGATATCTACCTTTACCCTTTAACCAAAAACTTTCGCAGGGGGTTGTGTAGTGACGTCTGAAGAAGCTCTAACTGTCTATAACGCCGGCCCGGATATCGTTGTCAAGGTTCTGTGTGATCTTTCGAGTCAGGTGAAGCTCTTGCAAAAAGAGGTGCAAAAACTCAAAGATCAGCTCGCCAAAAACAGTCGTAACAGCAGCAAGCCCCCATCATCTGACGGACTGAAAAAGCCTGCCCCGCGAAGCCTGAGAGAACGCGGCAAACGTAAGCCGGGGGGACAGAATGGTCATTTGGGGTCTACACTGAAAATGTCAGACAATCCTGATCACACCATCGTCTATGAAGTCAACCGGTGCGAGCATTGCGGCCACAGCCTGAAAGACAGGGTTCCATCCGATATTGAAAGGAGACAGGTCTTCGATATACCGCCCATCAAAGCAGAGGTCTTCGAACATCAGGCCGAGGTCAAGAAATGTCCTCACTGCGGCAAAGTTAACAGGGCAACCTTCCCCGAACAGATAACGGCTCCGGCACAATATGGACCGCGACTGAAGGCAACAGCGGTTTATCTGAGGCAGTATCAACTCCTGCCTTTTAAACGAACATGCGAACTGTTTCACGATCTTTTCTCAATCGACCTGTGCGATGGCACACTGATGAATATCACTGAATCGTGTTCCGAGCTTTTGAATGAGCCATTGGAGCAGATACGACAGCAACTTGAAGAATCACGAGTGATAAACGTTGACGAAACCAGTTCATCCGTAGAAGGGAAACGCCAGTGGCTGCATGTTGCCGCCAATGCTTTCATGACATATTATGGCATTCACCCAAACCGCGGTTCCAAAGCAACAGACCACATCGGGATACTTCCCAACTTTAAGGGCAGGGCCATTCATGACTTCTGGAAGCCTTACTTTAAATACGATTGCGCACACGGCCTTTGTAATGCCCATCACCTGCGGGAGTTGACGTTCGTACACGAACAACATGACCAACCCTGGGCCAAAGATATGATAGACTGCCTACTTGATATCAAGAAGGCCATCTATGAAACGAGAGAAATATCAGATTCACTTTCCAAAGAGCAAATCAGAAGATTTGAAATCCGCTATCAGGATATTCTTAATGACGGTTACAACAAAAATCCTCTGCCGGTAAAAGACCCTGCCAAAAAGAAACGGGGACGGCAGAAAAAAAGCAAAGCAAGAAATCTGCTCGAACGTCTTGATGAACATAGGGAGAAGGCCCTTGCGTTCATGTATGACTTTGATGTGCCCTTTGACAACAATCTCGCGGAAAGGGACATTCGCATGATCAAGGTCCAACAGAAAATCTCAGGCACCTTCCGAAGCCAAAGAGGCGCCGGGGCATTCTGCCGCATCCGAAGCTATATCTCAACAGTGAGAAAAAATGCTGTCAATGTGATTGACGCTATCGAAAACGTCTTCAAAGGCCATCCCTTTATCCCATCAACTGGGATCACCTGACCGATATCATACCGCTGCAGTGCAATCCCGACACGTCGGGATTATTCGTAAAATCACTTGCTTTTATCACATGCTTGCGCATAATAGAAAAAACAGCGGGGGACAATATCCTTGCTTGTTAAAATATGGAGCTGAGTAGAGCACCAGAAGAAAGTCAAGAAAAAAAGTTGCACATTTTTAGGCGAAACTACTCCCTTACGGCCAACGCCGTTTTTTAAAAATTAAATAAACCGGGTTTAGCAAGCGCACTTTTAGACATTCACATTTCGGCATAACAGGTGAAAAACACCGTCCATAATGTCCGACTTTGACAAACTGGTATAACGAGATCTCTGGAATTTTCCAGGATCAGAGCACCTTGGAGCCATAAGTAATAGCTCGAACGGACAGTGTGACATTCTACTCAAAGCCGTCAAGGAGACCATCCTTTTTACCGTGGATCCTTGCGAAAGTTACAAATAGCCATCCTGTCCGCCGAAACAGAGAACTTCTTTAAGTGCGAAGGTCAAACCCAGTGTTGTTTGATCTTAGAGTTTAAGTTTTATCTCATAGAGCTCCTGTACTATATTTCGCCAACGGCCCAAAGGATTATCCTTTGAGAAGGCGGTTTCTAATGCGCCGAGTTTGGCCCATTTATCCCGAAGGGAGGGCCAGGTCATGAGAAAATAACCGGCTCGTTCTTCCGGATCAGTTCCTTTTTTTCTAAGTCGTTCAGGCATATAAATTTGTGAATTGCGCATCAAATACATAGCAGTGCGAATATATCGACGGCCGATACCAAAATCCGCATGTTGACCATTTGCATCTCTTTTTTTATAGTTGGCCATTAAGTCGTCCGGGCCATGTAAACCAATATGGTGAGCCGACTGCACAACATAATTTTTGAGAATACGATTGCAGCGTTTTGATACTTTACCGGTACGGGGTTGGCCTTCAGGACCACCGGTTTGTTTGACCCGTGGAATAATACCTGAATATGATACTAAATTGGCCACAGGCTTTTGTCTGTTTGGATCCCCGATCTCAGCAGCCGCTCCAGATGCCAGGACAATGCCGATACCACGTAAGCTTGTTAAAAATGCACCCTGGGTTTGTGACAGCCACAGAGCTATTTCCCTTTCCAGCTGCTCAATGCTTTCCCGGAGGCAGCTGAAGTGTTTAATATGCTGAGCTAATGAAACCTGAAGGGCACTGAGGTACTCAGCCGGTGTATTGAGTACATGAACAGCATAAAGCTGAAGTTTATCGGCAGCAATCTCAGGTTTTACTGTGCCGTATCTGCGTAAGGTTTCAATAAGCTTTTGTCGTTTTCGACGACGGATCTGTGCCGGGCTGAATCGATCTGTCATAAGGTAGAGTGAACTATTTGAAAATGGAACTATCCCAATATTCTTTTCATCCAGAAATCCGGGGAAGATTTGATCAACAACTGTGTAAATTCGATTCTTTTCCTCTGTTAACATGTCAACAAGTTTCTTTCTGTGACGAGTTAGACCCCGGAGGTTGAGATAGATGCCGGTTTGGGCGGGAGAACAGTTTGCCCTTCGATTAAGGAGCATGGAAGCAATGCCCATTAAATCCAGGACATCCGTACTGGCTTGAGCATTGGCCCGTTGTTTTTTTGCATCATGGGCATTGACTCCTGCAACTGTCCATCCTCCGGAACGTAAAGTGTTTATGAAATTCTGCGCATAGGAACCGACATCTTCTCCCCCAAAGAAGGTGTGTTTGGGGTCAATTCCACGATGGTGGCAAAAACTGGTAACTTGTCGAGTTAGATATTCCATACCCTCGGGGGAGTTTTTTATAGGAAATGGTTTTCGTAAAATATTTCCATGACCATTACAAAACATAACAACATGCTCCTTTTTGGCATAATCGATTGGTATGCACATCACTTTTGCGTTGTTGCCGGCTTCTTCAAACAGTGTGTTCAATTCTTGACTTTGACAGGAAAAAATGGTTTTCTTTTTCATAGTGAGACTCCTCCTTTTCTGCAGCTGCTTTATTGCAGACTGCTATAAAACTATGCCACCGGAGTGACCCGGATGGCTCGCACTAAGGAGGAGTTTCACATAATTTAAGAAAAAACTAATCAAATGTGCACAATCGCAACCAAAATGTCTAATAACACCCCAAGTTATAGACTTGGGGCGGCTCTGCGAGCTTACCCTAACGGGCTCGCCCGCCTCCCCAAATCTATAACTTGGAAAGGTACCAGTTACTTTCCTTTCTAACTGTTTTTCAGACGAGGAGTGTGTTTACTGTGGATGTGCGGAATTCCGATGAGACAATCATAAACGAAGGAGTTCAGGCATCGTCATTTCCATGCCTCGAAGATATTAT
>JAUWQS010000442.1 GCA_030610915.1 Pseudomonadota bacterium
ATGGGAATTCCGGGGACACAATACTAAGTTATTGATTTTTCCCTCGTTCCCACGCTCCTATGTGGGAATACATACTTGCTTCACCATTGCTACGGGCTTTTGTTTGGTTTCGTTTCTCAACCCAACCTACAACTTCCGGTGGATTCGCTCAGCTTAATCCACCCTACAAACTTATTAATGTAAATATTAAAATGAAAAACGTAAAAACATCCTGCATTTCTCATTGTTCGATGTTCATTTGGGCCGGTATCTTTACGCCTGCACTGGCTTTGTAGGGACTACCCTCTTCTACGGCGTATGCTCTTCCCTCAACAGGTCATTTACCGTCTTAACCGGATTGAAGGTTTTGACTGGAACCTCCACAAAAATCGTGTTCCAGTGCGCCATGGAACCGTTCCATAAACCGGGAAGCTCCATGGCCTTCAAGTCTCTTCCCCCTTGAGACTTCTGTGTAATCAAAACGGCCTTTTTATCAACAAACCTGTTCAGATCAAATTTCTTTGATCTGAAGTCCCTGACCCCGCATACTATATCAACAGGATTAAAATGAGTGGAGGATCTCCAGATGGTCTTCTGATCTTCAGAACCCATGTTTACCTGGGCTTCCTCTATGATCTGTAATGATTGTGTCCCGCCTTCATCCTCAACATGGAATGGGCCTCCACCCGGCTCCCCCTCGCTTTTCACCATCCCGCATACCCGAAGTGGCCGGTTTAAAATGTCAACAATGAAATCTCTTCTCTCAGCTCCAGGTAACCAGCTAAATCCCGATGGAAAAGCGATATTGAGTTTATCTTTGCAAAAACGGGCTGCCTCTGACAGGAATTTTTCGTCTATTTCATCTTCATCCAAAGATAACTGTTGCAGATATTTAAATACCTCCTCTTGAAGTCTTACAAGATAGCCTCCAAGTATCTTCTCATATCGGACAGTTGTTCCCTTTAATCTGTCCGGAACAACATTATCTATATTCTTTAAAAATATGATATCCCCATCAATGGCGTTCAGGTTTTTTAGAAGCGCTCCATGTCCCGCCGGCCGGAAAACCAGCATTCCCCCGCTGTCTCGAAATGGGTGGTTTCCCATGTCGGCGGCGATGGTATTGGTTGACGCATGCTGGGTGGAAAGCTGGAAGTCAAACACCAGTTTGTAATGATTTTCATAATACTTTCTCACACTGGAAAAATAATCTTCCACCATCGATTTATGTTCTTCAGAGACTGTAATATGTATCCGGCAGACGTTGTTTACATCCCGCACATAGAGGGCCGCCTCAACTATATGTTCTTCGAGCGGCGTGCGGCTGCGGTTCGTATAGGCATGAAATTTAAGAAGCGCCTTTGGTATATGAGCATAATTCAAGCCCCTCGATGTAAGGATATACTCCAGAATCATCGAAAACATCCCTTTTTTAATTAGATCATCGATGTTATATCCTTCTCTTGAGATAATATCCCTTACATCGTTGTAGAAGGCATATCTTTTGAGTTCTCCGGCAAAGATCATCCCTTTTCCTGGGGTAAAATCGAGCTCCCCGTTTTCATAGGATCGGTGCCAGTCCTTGAACATGCGGCTGGCAGCTCCCGAGGCCGGCACAAACTTGAGCATCCTGCCATTTCCCGCTGCCTCATCATGTGCGGCAATCAATCCTTCCCTTTCATCCTCCGGGATAACTGTAATACCGTCACCAATCGTGCAGGGTCTTGTGAGCCTCGCAAAAGGAGCGCCTCTTTTGAATTCCTCGAGTTGAAACAACACCTTCTCTTCATTCAAACCCTCTGCCTCGATCCTTTCTATATCCTCATCTGTAAAAAATAATCCAGCCATCAGTATATTCTCCCTGTGGGCGCTTCTTTTTTGGTAAAATACCGCAAGTTCCAAACTTCGTCAAGTGGTCAAGTGGGGACAAGCTATAGTGGACTGGGTTTTTCAGACCAGTAGTTAAGAGTCACTTTTTATGCTATTGGAAGAAAAAGGAGGTCCGAAAATGCGGAAGAGTTTCAGCCCAGATTTTATGGCAAAGGTTGCCTTGGCAGCAATCAAGGGTGATATGACAACATCTCAATTGTCATCGAAATGCGAGGTTCACAGGTCACAAATAGGCAGTTGGCGTAAGCGTGCCATGGAGGGGAGAGGGCGAGTATTCGACAATATCTTTACTGAGAGACTCTGGAGATCCGTTAAATATGAGGAGGTCTACATAAAGGGATATCAAATTCCTGCTGATGCACAGGC
>JAUWQS010000162.1 GCA_030610915.1 Pseudomonadota bacterium
AGGGGAAGGGTCGTCCGGTTGTTTGATAAGCCGTAAGCCCTTGTTTTTATTCTGGTGCCGGAGCTCGGAGTTGAACCGAGATGGGCGCAAGGCCCGGGGGATTTTGAGTCCCCTGCGTCTACCAGTTTCACCACTCCGGCGCAGTAGGAAGTTATAATTTCTGACAAAGAAATGTCAAGAAAAATGTGTTGACACTGTATTAAATCACATGTTAGTGAAATAAATTCAGTTGAATTGAAAATCTAAGTGGGGCTGTAGCTCAGCTGGGAGAGCGCATGACTGGCAGTCATGAGGTCAGGGGTTCGATCCCCCTCAGCTCCACCAAGAATATCAGGGGGTTAGGTTAGTCCCTTAGTCGTGAAATTCGTGCAAAAATGGCAAAAGAATTTAGTAAGCGTTCACGGAACGTTGAAATTAGAAAATAGAAATTGGAAATTTGGCCTTCATGTTTTTCTCCCGAATTTCTAATTTCCAATTTCAAGCTGTGAACAACTGCCGGCTTTGAGCTTCCGGCTTGTCCGGGTTAGGTTATATTGGTCTGACTTTTTGATTCACTCTTTATAATTGCCGCGCCATCCGGGAGCTTGCAGGGGAGTCGGTTATTCATAGAAGTTGCTGCTATAATTCACAATCCATTGATCATAAAGGCGATTTGCGGCAGTTGGTGAAGAGGGTGTCAACTCTTCTATGAATCGGGAAGGGCTCAAGACAGTATTTCCCATACCCCTTTTGTAATCAATCAGTGGATAACAGAAATACAATTGATCTTTTGCCCTCGTGGCCGCCACATAAAAGAGTCTTCTTTCTTCCTCTTCTCCCTCCGGCTCCTTGAGCGATCGTGCAAGAGGAATCATCCCATCTGAACACCAGATCATGAATACCGCGGACCATTCAAGACCCTTGGCCTGATGAATTGTGCTGAGAATAATTTTATCTTTATCCCTGTCCGCTCTATCCTCGTCCTCGTCCATATTCGTCAGTAACGCAAGCTCACTTAAAAAATTCTCCAGGGAATTAAACTTTCGGGAAAAATTTCCCAGTTGATTCAGATCCTCCTCTCTTGACTCGATATCAGTATATCTCTCTTGAAGATACTCATGATAACCGCTCCCCAAAACAGTCTCTATAATTTCCGCCGGGTTTTTACTATCTGTTGAATCAACAAGGTTTTTAATCAGCTTCCTGAATTTTTCCAGACCGGCGCCGACCTTTTTGCTGACACACTTCAGAAAATCATCAGACAGTACGGCGGAGACGGGGTCTGCCTGAGCGGAAATAAATTTCCATACCCTCTCGGCGGTGACTTTGCCAACATTTCTGTAGAGCATAAGCAGCCTCTTCCATGCCAGTTCATCAAAGGGATTCACCATTATCCTCATAAAAGATGTCACATCCTTGATATGAGCCTGCTCGAAAAATCTGATACCCGACCTTATTTCAAAGGGGATTCCCCTCCTCGTCAACTCCATCTGAAGCTCCATAGAATGATAATGAGCGCGATAAAGCACCGCAATTTCATCGAGGGAAATATCTTCCGATATCAATTCAAGTACGCGCTGCGCAACGAAATTAGCCTGTTGTATGACATTTTCCGCCGGCGCAAGAACCGGTCTGATACCCCCTGATCTTACGGCTTTTAAGCTTTTTTTAAACTGCCTTTCATTATTAACTATGCTCATATTGGCCAGATTAAGGATCTCCGGCGTGCTTCTGTAGTTGGTCTCAAGTCTGAATATTTTTGCGTCCGGATACTTATCAGGAAACTTGACAATATTGGCGAAATTCGCCCCTCTGAAGGAATATATGCTCTGGGAATCATCCCCCACCACCATCAGGTTTTTGTGATGCGAGGCTAACAGATCCAGAATTTCCGCCTGTATTAAATTGGTGTCCTGATATTCATCCACCAGGACATGCCGAAGCCTCTCCGAATATTCCTTCAGGACGTCGGGAAAACCGACAAGAAGTCTTCTTAAATTAATAAGGAGATCGTCAAAATCCATCACGTTCAATTCTTTTTTCCGGGTCTGATAGCGGGAAGCAACCCCCTCAATTTTATCAATGCGGTTGTAAAAATAAGGATTTCTCTTTGTGACAACCTTATCGATGCTATCTCCGGTATTTATGGAAAGACTTATAATATCCCCTATAACATTCCCTTTAGGGAACTTTTCTGACCCGCTGTCAATCCCGAGTTCGGATATACAGGTGTTTATGAGCTGCCTGGAATCCTCGCTGTCTATGATTGAATAGTTGCTGTTATAACCGAGAAGGTAACCGGCCCTTCTCAATATGAGATTGGCTATGTGATGAAATGTCCCTCCCCACAACCTGCTTATATCAATGCCTGTGAGCATCTCAACTCTCCCTAACATCTCACGGGCAGCCTTATTGGTAAAGGTGGCAAGAAGAATATTCTCAGGCCTCACACCTGATTCAATCAGCCGGGCCACCCTGTAGGTAATTGTGCGCGTCTTACCGCTTCCGGCGCCCGCAATAACAAGGATTGGGCCGCCGGTCGCCATTACAACCTGAAGCTGTTCGGGGTTGAGTTCTTTTCTGTAATCCACCATGTTCAAAAAATCTCACGCTAAATAGGTTATTAGGCTGAAGGCTGAAGGAAAAACAACCTAACCCGGACAAGCCGGAGGAGCTGAAAGCTTAAGGCAGACTGGTGGCATGGACAAACTCGTTTGTCCGTGCGTAACTATTCAGGCTTAAAGGTTTTTGTTGGGTTTCGCACCTTAATCCAGGCTAACAGCCTTCAGCCTTCAGCCTAAACAGGCCTTCTTGATCTTCAAAAACGTCTCATTGCTGTCTATGGAAGCAAAATTTTTGAGCAATCCTTCATTGTCATAAAACTCTATAAGCGGTCTTGTCTTCTCATTATACGTTTCCAGCCGATGGATTATGGCTTCTTCGGTCTCATCATCCCGCTGTATGACCGGGTTGCCGCATTTCCTGCATTTTCCATCCCGGGTTGGCGGGTTGCTCTTAATATTGTATATCTCCTGGCATTCCGGGTTTGAACAGGTTCTTCGGGTTGTAAGCCGATCCATAATAACAGCCCTGGGAACTTCCAGATTAACCACAAAATCGAGTTTGATGTTCAATTTTTCAAAAAGCTCTTTCAATTCCTCTGCCTGATTAATGGTCCTGGGGAACCCATCTAAAATGAATCCCTTTTTACAATCAGGCTCCTGCAGCCGCCTCTCCATAATGCCCATGATAAGCGAGTCTGGAACCAGATCTCCGCGATCCATGTATCCCTGGGCATTTTTACCAATCTCAGTTCCAGCCTCAACGGCCGCGCGCAGGATGTCTCCTGTCGAAATCTGCACAGATCCATCAAAACCGCAAAGAAGTTTCGCCACTGTTCCCTTGCCGGCTCCGGGTGAGCCCAAAATTATAATCCTCATCTACAACCTCCCCAATGAAATATTGTCATGCAGTCTAATATCATGACTGCAGGGGTAGCACAAGCATCAGCCTTTATTTGTTGAGACTCTCTTACGGAAAGCATAATCGCCGCGGATCAGCCGCACAAGCGGTCAGATGTCGACCGCAAGAGCAATGTTGTGCTGGTGGCACTTAAAGGGTTTTCTCAACAAGGCGGCCATTAATATATTTATGGAGTACACTGGAAATCAAGGTCTGATAGGGTAAGCCTTCCTCGATGGCTTTCTTCCGAAATCGGACAATGTCCCTTTCAGTCATACGTATGTTTACCCGTTTATCCTTACGAAGAGTTGCTCGAGCATACTCCTCGTATCGCTTGGCTTCCCTGTCAAAATCCGGAATGCAGCGCCATTCCCCTCGTTCGACGGACTCCAATATATCCTTTTCTTCCTTAGTTAACTTCATTATTACTTACCTCCCAAATAAATCTATAGTACAGGAAATCCAATTTTTCAGACAGGATAGACAGGATGTTCAGGATATAAAGAAAATAAGAAAGTCTTGTATCGGCCCCATGCTCCTGCGTGGGAATGCATACCAAACAAGCAACGAGGAACCAGCAACCAGCAAATGTAATCCCCTTATTTATTGAGCATATGTTTTGTGGACTCACCTCCTTTGTATGCGTGTTCTTCAACCAGCCGATTATATACTCGACGACAGATCTATTCCGGTCACGCAAAGACACAAAGACGCAAAAAAAAGCCCACGGGCCGCAATCCCTTCGTATGTCAGGTCTATTCCGATAGGGGCCTCCGCATTGACTGTGATATCACGAGCCCGGCGCCGTCATTTTGCGAACCTCTCTTCGATAAAGCAGTGTTGAGTAAGATATCCCCTACACCTGGCAAAGCGAAGAGCGAATTCCGAATCATCGAGAAGCCGGTACTGTCGTTTATGAAGGAAGACATTCCTGGGCTCCGGCAGGGCAATTCTTCCAAGGTAGCGGCCGTTATAACTCATGAAGACCGTGTCTATATTATAGCGCATGAGCTGGACAAAGGCACGGTGGGTAATCTCCACATTGCCGAAGATGACGAGCTGGTTGAGTTTATAGGTAAAAAGGGTGTTGTATGTGGTATCGCCCTTCTTGACCAGAAGATGTCTTCCCTCCTTTACAATCTTTGCTCCCTGGGTTCTGACGTATATGACCATAAGTTGCCTCCCGTTTTTGTTCATTCATAGAAAGGGCATGGTTGATGGCAAGGTTTGCAATGTTGCAGTATTCGGTTGTCAAAGAGCATGACTTTCCGGATGAGTTACTTATTTACAAATGGACGTCCCTATCTTTTCAAGATTTTGGTCCTATCATAACTCTTTCTCCTTTATCTTTGTTTCGATCGAACGCCCAGGATGAGGAGCGCGTTAGCGTCTGTCTCAATCCGTTGGATGGCCTGAGGTTGGGGAGTCTCCCAAAGTTACGTTAAAAGGAGCGCTCCTCATCCTGGGCGATGGCGCCCCGAAGGGGGGCCATCGCAAAGCTGAGTGGTCGGGGGCTTTATGCCGATAAACTTTGCTTAATTAAAACTTTTGGTTAAAACCGAAACTTTCGAGAGCCGCTCGGTAACCCCCGATCCACTCAAGCGACATGTTCTGCCATAACTCAGGTTTTCTCATCG
>JAUWQS010000393.1 GCA_030610915.1 Pseudomonadota bacterium
AATTTAGTAAGTGTTCGCGGAAACTCGAAATTAGAAATTGGAAATTTGGCCTTCATGCTTTTGTACTGCTTGACTGAGCTCGCCGAAGTCTGCCAATTTATAAACTCGTTTCATCCCTGCCTGTGCGTACTCGCATGCAGACAGGCCTCCCAAATTTCTAATTTCCAATTTCGAGTTTCAAGTCGTGAACAGTTACCGGAAAGGAAGTTTCTTTGTGGATGTGGAGATTCCCGATAAGTCCTATTTCCGCATTGGTGAAGTTAGTAGAATACTTGGCGTGGAACCATATGTTGTCCGGTACTGGGAGTCTGAGTTTAAGACAATAAAGCCTGTCAGGACAAGCTCCTGTCAACGTCTGTACAGAAAGAAAGATGTGGAGGAACTGGCAACAATCAGACATCTCCTCTATTCCGAACAGTTTACCATAGCCGGCGCTAAAAAGAGGTTATCGAAACTGAGGATGGGAAATGAATGTGTTGATGAAGAGAACTACAGAAATCGTCTAATACATATTAAAAAGGAGTTGTTAAAAATAAGGGCTATGCTAAGTAGTGCTTGAACAAAAACCCCGTTCAGGCACGGTTTTGAGTTTTGGGTTTCAAGTTTTGAGTTAAAAAAAGAAAGTAATCTTAGCGAGTTTGTATGCATTCCCACGCTGGAGCATGGGAACGAGAAAAGTATTTAACACCAGTTTTCATTGATAAAAACATGGTAAACTTTATGTGTAATAGTTCAATAAATAAGGGAAGCCCCCTCACCCTGCTTAAAATGTAAAGTTATTTTTGCGCGAACCCTTAGTGCTGACGCACATTATCTCCCTAACCCGGAAAAGCTAAAAACCTATCCACAAATTTCACGAATTTCACAAACAAAACGTATCTTTATATTTCGTGTAACTTAGTGTAATTCGTGGACGTATCGAATTCTTTTGCCATTTTTGCACGAATTTCACGACTAAGGGACTAACCCTCATACGTGACATCTTGCTGTAATGACTTGATGCCCCTGTATCACCTCTACCTTACCCAAGTCGGTCAGGTCGCATGCAGTTTCCGCAATCCCTGAAAGGATATATACATTGTTGGAAAAGGGCAGTACTATTACCCCTCTACTGTCCTGTCAAGCGTAAGGTGGTGTCGCATTGATTATTTTAAATCTGCCTGTGCCATATAGGATAGGGCAGATGGTCACTATGCGTTTCACGGTTGACACGACACTACGTTCCAGTTCCAACAAAGCTTTCCGGCAACTCATGTCCTGATATTTGCCGTTGGTGGGGGGCCAGTCCAACCACTCACAAACCTGTCGCGACAATGCACGATGGGATATTGTCGAATTCTTATTGACTGTCATCTGAATTCGGCTTATTATCTCTATACTGAAATACTAACCACATATCTCCATGCCTTTTTAATAGCATATTAGACCCACGGTGTCAATTGTGTCTTAATATCAAGATTAATCGGAGTTGCATTTTTGAAAATAGGAAAACTTGTTCGGTGGAGGAAAGAAGAAAGATGACTTTTAAAAATAAGGATCAGGAATTTTTAAAAGAGTTTCAGCAACGATTTGAAAAGAAAATAAAAGAGAACGAAATATCTGTTCTGGAACACTGGAAAGAGCGGCTCGACAAATTGATATCCATGAGGCCTGATGGTATCGCCTCTCTCCAGATTGAAATAAAGAAACTTTCCGATATGATGGAGAACAGAATCAAGATACTAAAAAGGGTCTGATGATGGAAGATGTTGTAAACTTTCTATTTGAAGTGGGCATGCTGAGAAAAACACCGAGGACAGGTTTTCAGTTTCTCGGTTCCGGCAATGAGTCGGTAGCGGAACATACTCTGAAAACAATATTCATAGGATACACATTATGCAAGTTAGAGGATGGAGTTGACGAGTTGAGGGTTCTCAAGATGTGTCTTGCCCACGATCTGCCCGAGGCAAGAACCGGTGATATGAACTATGTTTACAAAAAGTATGTGACGGTAGATGAGGAAAAAGCGGTCAGCGATCTTACAAAAACACTGTCCTTTGGAGATGACATAAAGTCCGTTATAGAAGAATTTAATAGAAAAAAAACGAGGGAGTCTCTCATTGCTCATGATGCTGATCAACTCTCTTTGATCTTTCAGCTTAAGGAGTACGAAGATCTCGGAAACAAATACAGCAAAGAATGGATAGCCTTTGCCATAAGAAGGCTCCATACCGACACAGCAAAGAAAATAGCAGATACCCTAACCAGGACAGATTCATCCGGATGGTGGTTCAAGGATAAAAGCGACTGGTGGGTATATGGAAATAAGTAACCATTCGCCGCAGAGAGCTCAGAGAACGCAAGGTGTTCCTTTCGGGAAATGACAAACCAGTTAAACAGTACCACAAAAGCGGTCATCAAAGCAGCAATGGCAGTCCATTCAAAGTTGATGAAATCGTAAAAAGCTCCGCTATGCCAACCTGTCTGCGTGCTGGTACGCACAGGCAGGCACGTCGGCATTATAATGGAAAGTAACTTGCTTTTAATGCCAGGTTGCATTCATTTTTATAGACAGGCGGGACGCCTGTCCTACTATCCCCTGGGTGCGAAGACGCCTACCCTGTGCG
>JAUWQS010000422.1 GCA_030610915.1 Pseudomonadota bacterium
GCCTGTCTATAAAAATGAATGCAACCTGGCATTAAAATCAAGTTACTTTCCATTATAATGCCGACGTGCCTGCCTGTGCGTGCCCTCACCTGTCTGCGTGCGGACACGCACAGGCAGTCGCAGACAGATCGGCATAGCGGAGCTTTTTACGAGAGCATCAGCTTTTATAAATAGGTAAAATTTTTTCCTACCATTTATAATTGAAATTTATAGAACACAGATATGCCACCGTATCCTGCTCATAATCAAGCCCCGCGTATGGATTGTAAACAATCTTGGTAAAATTTGTGGAATTAAGAATCTGGCTTGTATTATTGGGCAGTTTAAACTCATCTCCCTTGAGATATGCAAATGCAAGATCGATGCTCATCCTGGGATTCAACCTGATACCCGCCCCGCATGTATATATCTTCCAGCTCTGGACAGGCCAGGTAAGGTCATAATACTTCTTAGGCACGGAGCTGGGTCTCGGCTCATATCCCGCTCTCAATGAGAGCCAGTCGAAGAGCTGGAACTCGGCGCCGAAGCTGAAATGGCTCGTATCCTCCCAGTGTCTTTCCAGCACAAGCGTGTTATCCCCGCCGGCATATCCAAGCAGTTTGGCAATACGCAGGATCTGTATATCCTGATCAAATACAAAAACATCTTTATCGGTGACCGACCAGTCTATCCAGTGGAAATCGCACATAAGCCTCAATCTCTTAAACGGCCTCAGCATAATCCCGCACTGGACTCTCTGGGGGTGAATCCATTTTTTCTGGTACACCGTTCCCGTCTGCTGAGAAACCGCCTGATATGGAAGATCAAATATCCCCGCCACAACAAGCGTCAATGGCGACCGTCCAAACCAGTTTACAAAGTTCTGCCAGTCCTCGGAGTACTTGAAATTATAATGCCCTCTTAGCTTTGCCCTTGCAGCGCTCTGGTAGCATGCGCCAAATGAGAACCAGTCCCGGGGTTCCCAGAGAAAACCGGCATTGAAAGAGGTGGTAAAATCATCGCGCACATCGAAATCGAGATTCGCCAGTTCCCCGTAAGTGGGCAGCCCCCCTCCAAACCATGGCGAAGGCAGCGTCAATTCCGAGACAACGGGTATCTCGAGCCCCTCCGTAACTTCGCCTAAAATGTCTATTAGCGCGACGATATCGTTTGGAGCCCGCATGGTCAAACCTCTGCAGCCCGTGCCCGACTGCCCCAGCCCCACTGAAAATCCCATTGAAAATGTGTCCGACATCTTACAGGAAATGGCAGGCCCCGCATACACCAGACGCTGATTGTAAATAAAAGGACCACCGAAACGTATAGGGTTGTCGCTGTCTCTGTCAAAATCGTGGGTGTTTATGCCTATGCCGTACGGGGCATATATCCCAAAACCCAGCGTCCACCTCGATCCCGGCTTCCTGTGCGATATGCCGATGTTCGGAGCCGTCAGAATAGGCTTGCTCACCCCAAATCCCGGCAGGTACATGCACCCGCTATGCGACGATCCTTCTGTCCCCGCCACCGGATCATCGTGGGATCCCATAAACCCTTCAAAGTCCGGGTCTTTATAAAACCTGGAAGTCTTCACTAGTTTTATGGGATACATCAACCCAACGGAGAACTCATTGTCTTCAAGCCGGCTCAAGCCCGCGGGATTATAGTGGATGGACATAATCCCGGGCGGATAGGCTGTAACCGCATTCCCCAGGGACAGGGCCTTCGTTGACACCGCAAGTTGTTCGTGTACGGTTGCAAGACCCGATTCCGGACAGCAAAAATAAAGAAAAACGCATAAAATAATTATCTTTAAGATTTGAAAATAATTCACCCGGATTATTCCACACCACCCAGTAGGACAGGCGTCCCGCCTGTCTATCGGTCGAACTCACCTGCCGCCAACACTGCGGGGCACTGAACCTTGAAAAACCACCTGCTTTGATGCGGGGTAGAGCCTCTCAGAAATCGCGCGCTGTCGGCGGTCAGGTGAAGTGATTTGATTTGTTATGTTTTCTTCCTTTCAATCCAGTAATCTGGTTTTCTGTGCTGGTGCGCAACTGCAATGATAAAAATGTGATCTTCCTCAATAAAATAAAGCAGGTAATAGCTCAATAAATAGGGGTAGGGGCGACTTTAGTCGCCCACATTGGGAGGTTAAAACCTCCCCTACCCTGATTTTATTGAGCTGATACTAAAGCAGTTTGTACGGGAACTTGGTATCAGCTCAATGAATAGCGGAAGGCATATGGCAAAACCATGTAGCGGAAGGCTTCAGCCTTCCATGTGCTTTAGTCATACTGTGTTACGTGAATATGGAGACCTGAAGGTCTCCGCTACAGGGGGCTGTGCAAAGCTCAAAGGCGTAACCTCTACGCCCAAACCCCGCTTCCGGAAGATGGAGGCGGCTACGTGTCTGGATTTGCCCCTATTT
>JAUWQS010000363.1 GCA_030610915.1 Pseudomonadota bacterium
ATAAGAGGCTTCTGAAAGTGTGCTCAGACCTGTTTTCTTAACACCAAGGAACTCCTGTACCTTTTTGAGGGTGGTAGCCCTGCCCTTTACCCATAAATCGGTCGTACAGAGTTACCCACCTCTGAGCATAAACCCTTCACACATTAGTTGCAATCGCAAGTACCCCTGCCACATTAATTGATGGCCAGGGGGTGGATCACCAGAACGATCAAGGTAACCACCAATTTTTGCCACCAATTTTACAGCAGCCCCTATACTATCTGGTGGGCTGAGGTCTTTTTTTTTGCATAAACATTTAGCACCTCAATTTCCAGATCCGAAAACAATACCTCCGCCGATAACGCTGGAGCCTCTCTTCCCATAAGAGTCATGAGCATAATCCGCCAGGCAATGACAAGATTGATTGCTATCGCACGTCTCAGGCGGTCAGCGGTCTTATGGGCCATATCTTCAATCCTGCATCCGGTCTTCAAGACCCGATGCCAATCTTCTATGCGCCAGCGCAGACAGTACCACTTTACGCAATTTAATGCGTCATCGACAGTTTTTATCTCAAGAGTGGTCAGCAAAAACCATTCAAGAGCTTCGGTGTCTGCAGGAGGAGTATCTTCACGTACATGAACAATCCATAATGGAATTGGCTCTTTTTCCATATAAGACGGAGGATTAAGTTCTATTTGCACATAACGCACCGAAGCTTTTGCAGTGCGTGCCAGTCGTTTTGGTCTTGCCTTCTGTTTGCTCTTTTTAGGCCGGGCGCTTTGTCGTGGAATCTTAATGTTTACTCGAGCCTGTATCGGCGATTGTCTTACTGTTTCAAATAGCTTATGTTCTCCTGTGGTGTTTCGGTTATGGTGCGCCCGGACCAATAAATCTACCTTGGAACAATTACAACGTTGATCGTCAAACATTTCAAAAAAATCAGCTTCTCGGTCTAAGACGTTGATCAACTTTGTGTGTGGCATCTGAGCTTTCAATTGCATACAGTCGCGCATCCCCTTGATCCAGCAAAAGGTTTTCTTCTCTTCAATGGGGATTTCTCTGGTTCGACGCTTGTCGTCCTTATCTTTTTCTTTAGGCGCCGAACATTCTGCTTTCATCACTCCTAATGGAAGCCCTTCTGGTGTTATCGCAATCATCGAATGTAAGTGCAAGCCCATACTCTTTGCACCGGTTTGATTATTGCCAATTACCCCAAGGCCTTCACATTGACTCAAATTATTGAAATTAAGATCGCTGCCGTCCTGGATACAAAGCACCACCGATTGTCCCTTCATCCTTCGTATTGTCTGCTCACGGTGCGGCAGGAGGATATTGGTAATATTTATGGCTGAATCATCTGGTGCCTCTATTAGTCGATAGTAAGCTTTTGTTTTCGCCCGATCACCTCCAACAACACTGGCATATGAAAAACCCGGTTTCTCTGCTTTCCCGGTTCCAATTTCGACAAGTCTGCGGCTTAATCGGGAGTCTCCAAGGGGTGCGCCGCCAAACTCTTTTTCCGCCCAGTTTTGATCATCGATACAGGAAGTGATGTCAATTGCACCTAAACCACTGCCATCGGTAAGCCCAATTCTCCGGCGGAAATCTTTCACAAGAGGGTAAACATAAATGTCCTTTATAGTTTCCGCTTTTTCATTCAGGCGATCCTGTCTTCCCCGGCCTTTAGTCTTTCCAATCCACAACCAGTTCGCTGCTCGATAGCAGGTCCCTGTAAAATTATTTATGTCCACAAAGCTCTCAAGAAGCAGGGGACGATATCCATAACGAACTTCAAAATCCTGAGGTAACTCTCTCGTGGCCATGCCCAATAAGTGAGAAGCAAGATTTTTACATGATACGCTGGAGCGAATTAAGAATCGACTCATATTGACGATTTGGTGCAGATTAACTCGTCTTGATTCAATATCCCAACCTATCCACTCATCTCTATCTTGAAGATGTAAGGCAGCAGAACTAAAGGCAAATCCGCCTAACCAGCCATACTCTGACTGCACAAGATACCGAATTTGACGTCCGACCAGCAAACCAGCGCCACGAGGGTGATCATTGATCATCATTTCATTCCAGATTCGCATTTGCGCCTCTGTTTCTACCAGAAGTAACTTTAATCCGCGAAGTTCTCCTACCTCGTCAGATACTCCTTGTGGCTCTGGTAGAGGTTCCGCAAGTCGTCTTGGACTCCTTTTTTTAATTGACCGAGGAGGTTGCGGTAGAGTAATTGAACCAGCTTGTTCGAGCTCTCGTAGTGCTTTCAGGCAACCGGCGCGTTGCTTTTCGCCAAGTGGGTTATAAAAACCGAATTGTTCACAAAGCTTATCTGCTACCTTCGTTATCTTCATACTATCAGAAGAATCAAGCAGTCCGCAGATATGCGCAACGGATTCCGGTTGCGAAAGTTTCCTTTTAATTTGATTTTGAGTTTCCATGCCGATAGTGAATACAGCATGGGACAACAAAAGTCCAGTTAAAAATTATGGGCAAAGGGCAGGGATAGCCTCCTATTTGACCTTATAATTACGGAAAATCTCTTTGAGATTCAGCAGGGCCTTTTGAGTCATAGGAGACACCTGTATCCTTTTCAGTTTTTCGTCAAAGACAGCGTCAACGAAACTTTCCGCAGCTTGTAGTTTGTCCCGACGCCGCATGAAATTTTCACCTGATTGAAAATATGTTTTCTCCAGGTTGCTGAGTGGGCTTAGCACCTCCCGGCCAAGCTCGGCCACAACTTCGTCGGTCATTTTCTGGAGCAGTTCGGTATCTGTTGCAATTTCAAGAGGATCGAATTTGACATTTGCCTCCGGATGCCCTGCGCTTGTTTCATCCTCAACTGTCTTTTTGCTTTCAA
>JAUWQS010000530.1 GCA_030610915.1 Pseudomonadota bacterium
AATTAGTTTTTTATTCGCCAAAAGGAAACCCTAATATTATGGACCTCAATGAAAAGAAAACAATGTACAGGCTGTAGTTACGTCTATCCACTCTTACTTTTTTAGGGTAATATCCTGGCGGTTGTAGCTGCTGTGAAAATCGGTGTTAAAAGAGAATGGAGACCTGAAGGTCTCCGCTACACGGGATTCATGTATACTATACACGATTGCCGCACTTTGGCAGAGAAACAGCAGATTTTTGCATCAAACATGGTTTCAAAGTGTGCAGTATTCCCGCTTTTACTAACAGCCTTCAGCCTATCTACCTGAGTAGTTACGACGAAACTATCATCAACGAGGTGTAACAATCAATAGGTCACATCTGTTCTACACCAGGAACTTCACATTAAAAAAGCAGGATATGTTCATGGAAAAGGAAATTATTACCAAACTTGTCGTTGTGCGTCATGGCGAGACCTCATGGAATTCGGATGGTCTGATACAGGGGCATATAGATACCGATCTCAGCCCCACAGGTATTCGCCAGGCTGAAGCCATCGCTGAAAGACTGGCTGAAGAAAAATTTGCCGCTATCTACAGTAGTGATTTGAAGAGGGCATATAAGACCGGAGAATATCTTGCCTCTAAAACGGGGCATAAAATAATCTCCGACAGGAGACTGAGAGAAAGAAACCTCGGTATCTTTCAGGGAATCACAATGGATGAGGTCAGGCGGCGGTATCCGGGCGAGTTCAAACTCTACAAAACCGGCGGACCTGATTATGTTGTCCCCGAGGGAGAGAGCAGAAGACAGCAATTCGAGCGAGCAATCGAGTGTATTAAAGAGATAGCGAAACATCATGCCGGTGAACGTATTGTTGTCTTTACCCACGGGGGGGCGCTTAATTGTCTTTTTCGATATGTCCTTGATATTCCCATCTTTGCGCCCACCAGATTCAAACTTTTCAATGCGGGTATTAACACCTTTTTTATTGAAAACGGCACATGGCTGCTGGGTTCCTGGGGGGATATCAGTCATCTGAGAGATATCGGAATAACAGTAAAGTGGACAGATGGCGATTAACGGCATGATAGGGAGCAGTACTCTTGTGTAGCTGCTCAGGTTCAAAGTTCAGGGGTTCAAGGTTCAACAGTTGAAGAAAGAGAATCGATTTGATTGGGACTCTTTTAACCATGAACCGTGAACCTTGAACCTTACAACCTGAATATAGTTACGTCGACGATATGCACCCAGACCACAAAAATGTTAATTCACACCCTGAGCTAAGGCTTTCATCCAGAATCAAAACAGGACTCTTTATTAGAAGAATTAACCGCTTTGTTGTTGAGTGCGACGTAGATGACAGGATAGTTCAGGCCTATCTGCCAAATACGGGCAGATTATGGGAACTCCTGCTTCCGGGCAGGAGTGTGTATCTCACCCAAAATACCTCC
>JAUWQS010000537.1 GCA_030610915.1 Pseudomonadota bacterium
TTTATCCATGGCCCAAAAGATGCTCAAACCTGACCAGAGGATAAATATCACAAAGGGAAGCGCAAGGGGTGTTTTGAAGATAAAATCCTTTTTTTTGAAAATTATCAGAAGAAGTACGATAAAAACGCAAAGGTAAAAAGAGATTTGCTTTATGGCCGTTGTATGCGGGAAGATATTAAAAAATATAAATATCCCGATCAATACAGGAGCGGGTCGAGATAGAAGCTTAGTTGTCACCGATAAGATCCTTGTAGAGACTGTCCACTTTCCTGATCATGAACCGCCTGTCGAATTCACAAGCACGCTTCCGGGTGGCGTCTCTTGACGCCTCTCTCCGGGATTCGTTCCATTTCATCACCTCCGACATGGCCTTTGATAGAGGCTCCGGTTGTTCAGGGGGAATGAGGAAGGCATTGGTTTCTTTATGAAGGGATTCAACAAGCTCTGGAATTCCACCCACCGCACTTGCTACAATAGGAAGACCTGCCGCCATAGCCTCTATCAGGGCAAGACACAGCCCCTCCCTCTGTGAAGAAAGGACAAAGCCGTCAAGGCCTGCAAGGAACTTCGGAATATCCCCTACCTGTCCTAAGAAATGTACTTCCCTGTCTATCTCTAATCTTTCCGCCAGCGCCTCAAGCCGGGGGCGGAGATCGCCGCTGCCCGCAATGGCAAGGTGACCGCCGAGCCTGCCAAGGCCGCCTTCTGCCCATGCTCTGAGCAGTATGTCATGACACTTGACCGGCCTCAGCCTGCCGGCTGTTCCCCAGAGCCATCCGTCAGGCGGCAGGCCGAAAAACTGTCTTGATTCTTCCTTCCTTGCTTCCGGCCGTGCATAACGGTCGACATCTATGCCATTATGTATAGTTATTGCCTTTTCGGGGGGATACCAGGGATTGCAGGTCAGTATGTCCTTGCGCACCGCCTCGGAGACGGCTATTATCCTGGTTACCCTCGGGAAGAGGAGCCGGGCTGTCAACCTCCTGCCGATGGTCTGGTATAGATTCATACCATGAACCGTGGATACCACCTTAACACCCTTTATCCCCATGGCGGCAAGCGTGGCATAGACGGTGGGCTTGTGTCTGTGAGCATGGATGATATCAACTCCTTCACCCTTTACGATCTGCCTTATGCGGCGGACTACCTTCGGGCGAAAGCGGCGAAGGTCTTCCCTTCGATATGGAAGCTCCCTCACATCGAAACCATCCATCCGAAGGGCCTCGTTGTCGGGAACGGGTCCCCTGAGATACAGGA
>JAUWQS010000220.1 GCA_030610915.1 Pseudomonadota bacterium
TGCAAACATGAAGAACGATACCGGCGCCCTCGATGAGGTGGAAAGACTCCTTCTCGAAGTAAAGGAGGGGTTCGAAGGGGCGGCCGGAAAAGAGGACAGCGACTTATCCGCCCCGGCGAAAAGTGTGGAACAGGGGATGAAAAGAAGGATTTCTTTTGCAGTATGACCTAATCCGGGGTCGGTCTTTAAAGGGAAGAGCCTGGGAACGAGGGGCTAAAAGGCATGTAGCGGAAGGCTTTAGCCTTCCATGTGCTTCAGTCATATGTTACGCTGGATATGTTTCAGCAGATTTTGCCCCTCCTTGAAGTCGGGATTTATTCTTAATGCCTCTTTTATAGACTTTTCCGCGAGCTTCCACTCGCCCTTTTCAATCTGCGACCTTGCTGTATTATAGTGCAGCCCCTCATCGTCAGGCTGGATAAGAATGGCCTTCTTGAATTCGCCGATTGCCTCATCGTACTTCTTGTTTTTTCTGTGGAGCATGCCTCTTCTGTTGTATGAGTGAAGGAGAAATTCGCCGACATCTTTGCTGTTATCGATAATTTCTCCGGCCTTTGTGTACTCTCCATCGTCGATATATCTCCTGGCGGCCAGCGCTTGTGTTTTAATCTTTTCAGCATTGTTTTCTATGACATGAGAAGATGCCCCATCTTTTTGACTATCAACCATGGTTGACAGTATATCACCTTCTTCAACAATTATTAACTGTGTCAGAAAATCGAGGGTTGTTTTTGGGTCGCTGTCCTGAAAAGTTACAGGGCCGAAGGTGTCCTTGAAGCCCTTGTTTTCAGAGAGTTGTGTTTGAAAGATATTTATTTCTTCACTTAAATCCTTTTCATCGGAGTGGAGCATGTCTGTTTCAAGTGTCTTTTCCAGCACATCCTTGAAAGATAACAGACAGGCATGGAGATTTCCCTCCCTGAGGTGATTTTTTGACTCGGTTAATTTTTTTGAAATATCAAAAACTTCGTCTCTTTTTATTGTTGGCGACATTATGTTCCCTTTTTGTAACTACTCAGGTTGTCAGGTTCACGGTTCAACGGTTGGTCGCATCCGGTTCGCAGGGTGGATTAAGGAGCGTAAGAGACGAATCCACCTGAGCGATCAGAGTTTTCGGTGGATTCGCTCCGCTTAATCCACCCTGCAAACTTCCGTGCAAAACAGTTTGCGTATCGCAAGAACCGGGGGAGCATATGTCATACTCCCCTAACCCGGACAAGCCGGAACCAAAAAAGTGTTCAGTGTTCAGTGTTCAGTGTTCAGTGTTGACAGCTTTTAACCGCTGAACCGTTACCAAATTCTTTTGCCATTTTTACGCGAATTTCACGACGAAGGGCCTAAAGAGGAACTCCGCATTCATCTGGGAATGAGCCTTTCTTTCATCAGTTCAATAAATAGGGGCAAATCCAGACACGTAGCCGCCTCCATCTTCCGGAAGCGGGGTTTGGGCGTAGAGGTTATGCCTTTGAGCTTTGCACAGCCCCTGTAGCGGAGACCTTCAGGTCTCCATATTCACGTAACACAGTATGACTGAAGCACATGGAAGGCTGAAGCCTTCCGCTACATGCTTCTGCCATATGCCTTCCGCTATTTATTGAACTATTACCTTTAATTTTTAATCTGCATCGCCAGCGCCTCTGTGAGGCCGGAAAGTGTGTAAGACTCCGGCATAATATCGACCTTGAGGCCGAGTTTTTCCACAGCAGCGGCAGTCACCGGTCCGATGCAGGCTATCCTGACATTCTGGAGTAAACCCACGTCGCTCTCCATGATATCCATAAAATTAGCGGCGGTGGAGGGACTTGTAAAGGTGATGATGTCCACTTTGTGTGCCATCTCGATGAGTTCCGATTTTTTTCTTCCTGAGTTTACAGTTCGATAGGCGGCAACTACGTCGACACCGGCGCCAAGCTTCGAAAGTCCCTGGGGAATCACATCCCTCGCGATCTCAGCCCTCGGCAAAAGCGCCTTTTTGCCCTTCATATTCAGGGCTTCAAAGGCATCGACAACGGCTTCGGAGATGTATTCTCCCGGTATGATATCAACACGGATCCCTCTCCTTTCAATTGCGCCTGCTGTCGCAGGTCCGATGGCACATATACCTGCCCCTTTGAGGTCTCTTATGTCCCTTCCCAACTCTGTCTGGCGATCAAAAAAGAACCTCACCCCATTTGCGCTTGTAAAGATAATCCAGTGATACTTCTCAATATTCCCTATCGCCCGATCCAGACCGGAAAAATTCGCAGGAGGAGTGATCCTGATGGTTGGAAAATATATTACGCGGGCTCCTTTTCCCCTTAGCAGTTCCGCAAATTCGCCGGATTGACCCTCCGGCCTCGTAATAACCACACCCCTTCCGAAGAGAGGCCTTTTTTCGAACCAGTTCAGTTTCTCTCTGAGATTTACCACATCACCTACAACAAATATCGCCGGTGGCGAAAAATTTCTCTCCCTCGCTGTCCCAACTATGTCTCGCAGAGTTCCCGTCAGTGTTTCCTGATCCGGCGTCGTTCCCCATCTTATCAGGGCGGCCGGTGTATCCGGGTCTTTCCCGCCGCCGCTCAGGTTTTTCACAATGTGTCCCAGATTCTTTACGCCCATCAGGAACACGACTGTTCCGATGGCGGAAATACTCTTCCAGTCTATATTGCTCTCATCCTTCGTCGGGTCCTCATGACCTGTCACAAAGGCAACAGTCGATGTATGATTCCTGTGTGTTAAGGGTATGCCACTGTATGCGGGCACGGCTATCGCTGAGGTGACACCGGGGATTATCTCAAATGGTATATTGGCCTCGGAAAGAACCAGGGCCTCTTCTCCCCCTCTTCCAAAGATGAATGGATCGCCCCCCTTCAGTCTGGCGACAATATTTCCTTCGGATGCCTCCTCCACGAGGATCAGGTTCAGATTATCCTGGGACACGCTGTGATTGCCGCCCTTCTTCCCGACGTAGATCAGACGGGCATCTTTCCGCGCATGGCCAAGAATATCCCGGCCGACAAGGTAGTCATAGACAATCACATCGGCTCTCTTGAGACATTCCATTCCTCTAATCGTCATAAGGCCGGGATCACCCGGTCCCGCGCCGATGATATATACCTTGCCCACCTTCATGATTTGCCAACTTTCGGTAAATTGTCACTGATTGTCTCCCTGAATTGTCCCAATCTCCTGGCAATCAGTTAATACTCGTCAATATAAACTTCAGAGGACTCGGAATTGTCAGGGCACACAATCCAGATACTGTCATCTTGAACCTCTCCCTCTACAAAAAACTCATCTCCATTTTCGTCTTCAAGATATCCTTCCGCATAATCGTAGTGTCGTGTCAATCAAGAAATGTCATTTCGAAGGAGTCTTGACGACCGAGAAATCTAAGATTTCTCCCTCTACATATATTTCATCAGCATAGCATGTAGATGACATCAACAGGATGGCGATTATGATTGCTATTGTTCTCATTGCATTGTCCCTTCCTGAATGACTCAATTCTACATCTTCTGATATCAGACAAGAACTTCCTTTTCGTTTCCCTTCTTAAAAGGGGATTCCAAACAGCGAGAATGTTGTCACTGTCTTTACTTTCAGCTTCGAACTTTTTGAATGAACTGCCGTTGCTGCTTTAAGGAGGTTCAAGAGTTTAAAACCCTTAGGAATTCCTCTGAAACTTTGTAAACATTCATTATCCGAGGTAAGTTTTTCGGTAAAACAAGGAGAAAAAACAGCATACGATAACAGTTACAAACCTATTGATCTTCAACTAAACTGCAAAACTAAAGGGCGTCCCAGCTTGTTCCCTGAGTAATTATAATAAAACTACCACAGGCAAAAGGCGCTTTCAAGCAGAAGATGCAAGAAAGGCTTTTGGAAATACTCAGGTTCAAACAGTAATAGCTCAATAAATAGGGGCAAACTCCGGTATGTAAAAGTGATTGTGAATCTTAGCCATTCACGGCTTGAAATTGGAAATTAGAAATTGGGGAGAGATGAAACGAATTTACGAGTTGACAGGCTTCGGCGTGAGCTCAGTCGCGCAGTACAAAAGCATGAAGGGTGAATTTCCAATTTCTAATTTCTAATTTCAATGTTCGGTGAACGCTTACCGTGGATCGAAACCAACACTTTAAAAATGTA
>JAUWQS010000084.1 GCA_030610915.1 Pseudomonadota bacterium
AAATGAAAAAATTAATTGCGCTATCGAAAGAAGAATTGGCCAAAAGACTATGGTCGGCAGAGCCAAAGATAAAAAGTATTTTAGCCAACTCAAAGCATATGGAAGAAGCAAGATACCTGATCTTTGATTATCTGAATCGCATGGAAAGAGATCTTTACAATATGAAA
Organism: Pseudomonadota bacterium; assembly: GCA_030610915.1. Next base: position 168 of record JAUWQS010000084.1, read on the forward strand.
GCCGACACCTCTTTTACAAATCTGAACATTGTAAAAAAAAGAAGTGTCAGAGAGTATATCCATGCGTTGTCAAATACATTGAGAAGCGAAAATGAGCATTTAACGAAATCATCTGCGCTGGAATTATTATTCAATCTCGCAAAAAACAAAAAGGGCGCTCCGGATAAAGTAGATAAGGGGTTTTTACTTGAATTTCTTGTCTTATTTTCAGGCATCACGGGAAAATACAGTAACCGCTTAAAAAGTGACGGTCAGTTTGAAGTAAAGGAGGCAAGAGAGGCCGCGATAGAACGATCAACCCAGTTGGACGATTATGCGGAGACAATGACAAGGTATTTTAAGAGATACCATACAGGATTTGACCGCAAAATATTAAAACAGAGAAACAACTTAAAAAAAGAAATCATGGCATATTTCGGGGCAGATGAATCAGATTGGAAAGACTATTTATGGCATATGAGATATATCATCAAAGATGTAAAGACACTGTCTGGTATCGTTAAGCTGGAAGATAACGAATATGAAGGGGTAAAATGTGCTGAAGAAAACAAAATCCCCTTTGAAATCACTCCCTATTACCTGTCATTGTTCAACAAAGATGGGGTATGTGACCATGATCGCGCTGTGCGCGCCCAGGTCATCCCGAGCCCCATGTACTGCAGAGGTGTCATGGAAAAAAGGAAAAAGGGGGCTGACATGGATTTCATGGGAGAAAAGTCAACAAGTCCCATCGATGGCGTCACGAGGAGGTACCCCGGAATAATAATAATCAAAACTTATGATGCCTGCCCGCAAATCTGCGTTTATTGCCAAAGAAACTGGGAGGTAAAAAATATTGATGCCGTTGTCAAGATGCCGGAAGAAAAAACCAAAGAAATCCTAACATGGATAAATGACAACAAAAACATAACCGAGGTTTTGGTCACGGGAGGCGATCCTTTAACGCTCAACAATAACTATATAGAGTGGTTGATTGGCCGGATAGCTGAGATAAAACACATAGAAAGAATAAGAATAGGAACAAGAACCCCCGTCGCACTGCCATGTAGAATCAATGAAGGGTTCTTGAAAATTCTCAAAAAATATCATGACTGGGGGAAAAGGGAGATTTGCATTGTCACACATTTTGAGCACCCAACTGAGATGACACCTGATTCTCTCGAAGCCATAAAAAAGATACGAGAAATTGGGATTAATGTTTACAACCAACAGGTTTTCACATATTATAACAGCAGGAGATTTGAAACATGTTTTCTGCGAAAAACACTAAAGGTGTCAGGAGTGGATCCCTATTACTCCTTCAACACTCTGGGGAAAGAAGAAACTATCGATTTTCGTGTTCCAATAGCAAGAATTAAACAGGAGAGGAAGGAAGAAGCGAGACTCCTGCCCGGACTCGTCAGGACAGATGAGCCTGTTTTCAATGTGCCAAAACTGGGTAAATCCCACCTCAGAGCATGGCAGGATCATGAAGTTATCATGGTCTTACCAGATGGTCGAAGGGTATACAGATTCTATTCGTGGGAATCTGAACTTTCAACAGGCCATGATTATCTGTATACCGATGTATCGATCTCCGATTATCTCAAAAGATTGGATGAAGACGGCGTAAATATAAACGACTACCGTTCAATATATAACTATTTCTGAGCTGTAAAGATGGTTTAGGCCCTTAGTCGTAAAGTTCGTGCAACAATGGCAAAAGAATTCGATACGTCCACGAATTACACCAAGTTACACGAAATATAAAGATACGTTTTGTTTGTGAAATTCGTGAAATTCGTGGATAGGTTTTTAGCTTGTCCGGGTTAGGCCCTTAGTCGTGAAATTCGTGCCAAAATGGCAAAAGAATTTGGTAACGGTTCAACGTTCGCGGTTCAGCGGTTAAAAGCTGTCAACCCTGAACACTGAACACTGAACACTTTTTTGGTGCCGGCCAGTTGTGAAGAGTTTTCGGTGGATTCGCTCCGTTTAATCCACCCTACAAACTTCTCTTCATCTTTTCCCATTCAATATTCGATGTTCATTCTTTCCCTCATCACTATATTTTATTCCCCCCCCCACAATGGTAAGCATTGCCTTGCCCTCAAGTTCCCAGTTATTAAATGGGGAATTTTTACTTTTCGACCGGAATTTATTTATATCCACCCGCCACCTCTTTTTAGTGTCGATTATCGTTATGTCGGCGTCTGAACCTATCCTTAGTGTTCCCTTGGGTATGGAAAGTATTGACGCAGGATTTGTGCTCATTTTGAGGATGAGTTGATCCAGACTGAGAATGCCGTCTGCGACCAATTTAAGACTGAGAGAAAGCGAGGTCTCCAGTCCTGCAATCCCAAATGAGGCATATTCAAATTCCACATCCTTTTCCATGGAGGAGTGAGGCGCGTGGTCGCAAGCTATAGCGTCTATAGTACCGTCGGAAAGGCCTTCCTTTATTGCTGAAACGTCGTCTATGCTTCTCAGAGGGGGGTTTACCTTGGCATATGTATCGTACTCTCTCAACACATCATCGGTAAGGGAAAAATAGTGTGGGGCGGTTTCTGCCGTGACCCTGATCCCCCTTCTCTTGGCCTCCCTGATCAGTCTTACCGATCCGGCTGTGCTTACATGGGCAATATGAACGGCGGCGCTTGTAAAATCTGCAATGGCTATATCCCTTGCTACCATGACATCCTCCGCGATAGAGGGAATTCCCTGCAGGCCAAGTTTCGTTGATACAACCCCCTCGTTCATCACTCCGCCGGCGGATAGACCGGTATCTTCACAGTGTGATATTATCGGAACACCAATTGAACAGGCGTACTCAAGCGCCCTCCTCATCAGACCGCTGTTCATCACAGGCGCTCCATCATCCGAAAAGGCCACAGCGCCGGCATCTTTCAGATCACCGAATTCCGTCAGGGTAATGCCTTCAGATCCCCTGCTTACGGCTGCAACCGGATAAACATTTGCCAGGTTGCATTGCCTCGCCTGCCGGCATATAAATTCGGTTACAGATCGATTATCGTTGATGGGATTTGTATTTGCCATGCAGGCAATCGAGGTAAATCCTCCTGCCACAGCCGCTTCACAACCTGACTGAATCGTTTCTTTGTATTCAAAACCGGGTTCCCTGAGGTGGGTATGCATATCGATTAATCCCGGCGCCACAATCCTGTCTTCAAGATCGAGTATCCTCAGCCCGGTATCGGTTTTTTCTTCCCTGTTGAGATATTTACCGATCTGCGCAATTTTCCCATTTTCTATTAAGATATCCATCTCTTCATATATATTCTGTGAAGGGTCAACAATCCTTCCCCTCTTGAGCAAGAGTTTCATCATTTACCTCCAACCAGCAGATAGAGAAGGGCCATTCTTACAGCGACACCGTTGGTCACTTGGTCAAGAATGACGGAGCGGGAACCGTCGGCGATATCAGGCGCGATCTCGACACCTCTGTTGATCGGCCCCGGATGCATAACAAGAACATCATCTTTTGCCAGTGTTATATTCTGAGCATTCAGGCAATAATAATTGGAGTACTCCCGTAGTGATGGGAATATGTTGCCGTCCTGCCTCTCAATTTGTATCCTGAGCATCATGATTACATCGGCGTCTTTTATTGCCTCTTTCATACGGTAACTAACCCTGACACCTATCTTATCAATATCTCTGGGAATCATCGTGGCCGGTCCGGCAACTGTTACATCCGCCCCCATTCTGGTTAGACCGTAGATGTTGGATCGGACTACCCTGCTGTTGGCGATGTCACCTACTATTGCCACCTTGAGACCCGCTATCTTCTCTTTCTTTTCTCTTATGGTCAACATATCCAGCAGGGCCTGGGTGGGGTGTTCATGAGCTCCATCCCCCGCATTTATTATAGACTGTTTGATCAGTCGGGACAGCATGTGAGGAGCCCCTGCGGCGCTGTGCCTCATCACAATAACATCAGGATTCATGGCCTCCAGAGTTCTCGCTATATCGATGAGCGTTTCTCCCTTTACCATACTGCTCGTGGCGGCGGAGATACTGATTGTATCGGCGCCGAGCCTCTTTGCCGCAATTTCAAAGGATGTTCTCGTTCTGGTGCTCGGTTCAAGGAAAAGATTAATAACTGTTTTTCCCCTGAGGGTGGGAACCTTCTTGATCTCTCTTGTCGAGACCTCTATAAAAGACTCTGCTGTGTCAAGAATAAGATTTATCTCTTCCACGGAAAGATCTTCCATGCCTAAAATATCTTTTCTTGATAATTTCATATCCGGGCCTCAAAAAAATCAACGCCACCTATTGAAAGCTAAAAGCCTTTTGTTGGGTTTCGTACCCCTCAATCCAACCTACAACGTAAAGGAAAAAGGGCTTGAGCATTCTGGTTTTCAGTCTTTTACCTTTCAGCCTGGGGAGTTGCGCACGGACAAACGAGTTTGTCCATGCCACCCGCCTTTGAGCTTTCAGCTCTTCCGGCTCGTCCGGATCAGGTTTCGGAAACGATGACCTCATCTCTTCCATTTACCTCTGCGAGATTTACACGGACATCGTCGGATAAAGAAGAAGAAACGTTTTTCCCGACAAAATCCGCCCTTATGGGAAGTTCACGGTTTCCCCTGTCAATGAGGACGGCAAGCTGAATGAGTTTTGGTCTGCCGAAATCTATCAGGGCATCCATGGCTGCCCTTGTGGTCCTTCCTGTAAAGAGAACGTCGTCGACAAGAACAACTTTTTTGTTATCAAGTGAGAATGGTATATCTGTTTTACCAAGTCTCGGTTTTTTATCTGTGGTCAGCAGATCGTCACGGTATAGAGTGATGTCTAATATGCCGACAAGTATTCGATCTCCCATCCTGGAGATCTTCTCACGGAGCCTTTCCGCTAAAAACATACCCCCTGTTCTGATCCCGACCAGAACGAGGTCCTCTGTCCCTTTATTCTTTTCCAGTATTTCACAGGCAATTCTTGTCAGTGATCTGTCAATTCCCTGCGAATCCAGTATCACCTTCCTCGCTTTCATTTTTTATCCCTCAAACCAGACACTAACCCGGACAAGCCGGAGGTGAAAGGCAGGTAATTACTCAGGTTCAAGGTTCAGGGGTTCACGGTTCAGCGGCTAAAAAACAATCAACCTTGAACCTGACACAACCCAGCAGTTACGATTTTCTTTTGCCATTTTTGCAAGAACTTTACAACTAAGGGACTACCGAAGAACCTTACCGAACCTTTTCCATCGCACTCTGTGATCATTTCCGTTCCATGACCAGTATATGATAAAGGCCTTGCCCATGACATCCTTTAGTTTCACGAAACCCCAGAACCTGCTGTCATAACTCTGGTCCCTATTGTCGCCCATGACAAATATAGACCCCACAGGCACCTTTACCGGTCCCATATTATCCCGTGGCTGTATCGACGAAGGGAGTATTAAATTGTCTGTGTGTGCCCCATGTATGTCACTGCAAGGGGAACCATTAAGAAAGATTTTCTTGTTTCTTATCTCTATCACATCTCCACCAACTCCAATAACCCTCTTAATGAAATCCTTTGTCCGATCCTGCGGAAAAAGGAAGACCACGATATCTTCCCTTTCCGGTTCGTTTATCGGGATTAAGGTTTTTTGGATATAAGGTATTTTTACTCCGTAAATGAATTTATTGACCAGTATATGGTCTCCAATCTGAAGAGTCGGTTTCATGGAACCCGAGGGGATCTTGAATGCCTGCACCACAAAAGTTCGGACAAAGAGCGCTATTATTACCGCGATAATTATAGCCTCGGCATATTCTCTTACTTTGGACTTGTTCTTTTTCATAGTTTTGTCTCTGAATTATATGTCATGAGAAGCATACTGAACATATATAATAAAATTAGTAACTACTCAGGTGTATAGCCTGAAGGCTGAAGACTGTTAGGAAAAGCGGGAATACTACACACTTTGAAGTCATGTTTGATACAAAAATCTGTTGTTTCTCCGCCAAAGTACGGCAATAGCGTTCTTTCTGCCCCTTCAGCCTTCAGCCTAAATAGCTTCAGCCTGACTACGTGAGTAGTTACCAAAATTATCCCTCATATTTCGAAAATTAAGCTTGAGAGAACTTCTTAATATATTGCTGACAGAGTTATAACGATCATAACAACGGCAAGAAACCCTTTTGCAGCCACACCCGCGACCCTCCCAAGTAACGCCCCATAACCGGCTCTGACAGCGGGTTTCAGTTTTTTGCGCTCGGTAAATTCCACCAAAAATGCCCCGGCAAAGCCCCCCGCAAAGGCTCCTATGACAGCTCCCAACCCAAAAAGAAGAGGCGCCATGAGAATTGCGCCTGTCATTCCTCCAATTAGCGAGGCGGCGATTCCCTTCTTGGATGAACCGAACTTCTTTGCGCCCGTAGCGCCTAATATAAAATCAAGGGCTTCCGCAATCAGGGTTATTATCATCAGGACAACTATTGTCTTCCACCCGATTCTCCCGGATCCGCTTATCAGGGAATAGATGATAACATCAATAAGTATTATGATTGTCCCCGGCAACCCGAATATAATAGAAAACAGGCCTATAAACAGAATGACGATAAAAATCGCCAGTCCGGCTGCCTCGAGGGGAATCAATTTGTTTTTACCCCTTTTTACGTGAAGACTTAAAAGTTTCCCAGGCCAGGACTGTAGGGCTGGCGATAAATGCGGATGAATAAGTTCCGACCAGTATTCCTATCAGAAGCGCAAAAGCAAAATCGTGGATAACCGCTCCGCCAAGGAAGAACAAAGCAAGAACAACAATGAGTGTGGTTACCGAAGTAAGTATTGTCCTGCTCAGCACCTGATTGATACTCGAATTTATCACCTCCCTGAGGCTCTGTTTCCTGAATTTTCTGATATTTTCCCGTATCCTGTCAAAGACTACGATGGTGTCATTGAGGGA
>JAUWQS010000539.1 GCA_030610915.1 Pseudomonadota bacterium
ACCTGTAATAGAAAAATTTCAGGATCCGCCCCTTCATGCGGGTGTCCTGCATGGTGAGATAAACCCATCCAAACTTACCACCGATGACGAAAAGAGACTGATGATTTTTTATAATAAAATGCTTAAGCGAAATTATGCCGCAATTCCTTTCAGGACAAAGATGAACAAAGAGGAAGTATGGGAGTTTGCGGAAAGGATACTGAGCAAATTAGGTGGTAAATTCTATTAGTGACTACTCACGTAGTCAGTCTGAAGCTGTTTAGGCTGAAGGCACTCGAAAAACACGATTGCCGCACTTTGGCAGAGAAAAATTAGAAATTGGAAATTTGGTTTTGTACTGTCAACTCATAAACTCGTCTCATCTCTCCCAAATTTCCAATTTCAAGCAGTGAATGCTTACGATTTATCGAGTTCCTGTGATTTCTGGGCTTATCCTAATTTGTTGAGAAGTTGTTTTTATTGCTTGTAACCATTTTTTCACTGACGTTTGGCTAATATTGAGGAGGGTTGTTATGCATATTTCAGAAGGGTTTCTTTCCGCGCCTGTGCTTTTGTCAGGCGGCGTTTTGACGGCTGCCGGCACCGCCGTTGGCCTAAAGAAACTCGATTACGACAGGGTTCCCGAGGTTGCAATACTTTCGGCAACTTTCTTTGTTGGATCTTTCATCCATGCTCAGGTTGGACCATCCAGCGTTCACCTTTTATTGGGTGGGGTCATCGGCTTGCTACTGGGATGGGCCGCATTTCCCGCTATTCTTATTGCTTTATTTCTACAAGGGATTCTCTTCTCATTTGGCGGGTTAACGACCCTTGGCGTTAACACCTTTAATGTTGCTGCCCCCAGTCTGATTGTCTATTATATGTTTGGTAAAATGGTAAGGACAGGAACTCCCAGAGCGGCCATGATCGCCGGGTTTTTTGCAGGCGCTCTTGCCGTCGTATTGACGGTTCTTTGTGTTGCCATTGCCCTGATCGGAACTGAAGAGGGGTTCATCAAATCGGCAGAGGCAGTTGCCATAGTCCATATTCCGGTAATGATTATTGAAGGAATTATAACGGCAATAGTTGTCCGGTTCATCAGAAAAGTTAACCCTGAAATATTGGAGGCTCCTTATGTATAGAATATATATGAAGAAATTAATAATTACCATGAT
>JAUWQS010000276.1 GCA_030610915.1 Pseudomonadota bacterium
TAGAAATTGGAAACTCGGCCTTCATGCTTTTGTACGACTCGACTGAGCTCACGCCGAAGCCTGTCAACTCGTAAATTCGTTTTATCTCTCCCAAATTTCTAATTTCCAATTTCAAGTCGTGAATGGCTAAGATTCACAATCACTTTTACATACCGGAGTTTGCCCCTATTTATTGAGCTATTACGGGTTTATGTTGTGACGACAAAAGAAAATTTATTATTGTACCTGAAAGAAGAACAGGGAAAATGGTTCTCCGGCGAGATGCTGAGCAATAAACTTGCAGTCAGCCGGGCTGCTGTATGGAAGCATATCCGCAAACTGAAGGAGGAGGGTTACATCATAGAGTCGTCCCCCGGGAAAGGATATCTCCTCAGCAAGGTTACAGACCTGTTGCTGCCTGATGAAATCAGGGAAGGTTTGGATACCGAAGTTTTTGGTAAAAAAGATATTTTTCATTTCAGAGAAACTGATTCAACCAACATAAGGGCAAAAGATTTAGCGGCAGGCGGCGCCCCTGAAGGAACCCTGGTTATTGCCGAGAAGCAGACCCGGGGCAAAGGGAGGAGAAATAGAATCTGGTTTTCACCGGAGGGCGAGGGAATCTACGCTTCGCTTATCTTGAGACCCGCCATACCACCGGGCGAGGCTCCCAGGATAACCCTGATGGTGGCGGTTGCGGCGGTCGAGGCCTTGCTTTCACTTACGCAATTAAAAGTCAAAATCAAGTGGCCAAACGATATTCTTGTAAATGGGAAAAAGATGGCAGGTATTCTTAGTGAGGTTAGTACCGGAATGGAGAAGGTAGACTATATCATCGCTGGTATCGGGATAAACGTGAATACGCGGGAAGAACATTTTTCTGAAGATATAAAAGGGAAAGCCACCTCACTTCTTATTGAAACGGGGAAAACATTCCCCAGAGTTGATGTTATTCAGGCATATCTGAAGTGGTGTGAAAACTACTACGAAGTATTAAGAAAAAGCGGATTTGAACCTGTCATACGCCGATGGAAGGAACTTGCAGATATTATAGGACAGCGGATCATGGTTGATGTTATGGGCAAGATGTATTTTGGGCAAGTCCAGGATGTTGACAATGACGGAGTCTTGATCTTGAAAGACAATCAGGGAAGGTTTCACCGAATAACTTCGGGGGATGTTCTTCTCGATCCAAATTAATGGATAGGCTAAGCTCCGCTATGCCGACAGGTTGACATAGCGGAGCTTTTTACTGTTTCATCAATAACCCTGTTGATTTTGCATGATTTTGCAGAAAAATCGTTTTTCGCTATCAATAATTTCAACTGGTTATAATGCTATCTGTTGCAAAAAGCACTAAGACTGGCATTAAATCAACAGAATCGTAAATTATGAACAGCCTCAAATCAGAAAATCTTACTACATAGGAGCACTATCATCAGCCATAAAAAGATATATCACTTCTTTATATGTATCCATGACAACCTCTTGAGAATAACCTTTCTTTACATATTTTTCCACTAACTCAAGTGGCTTCATATGATTCGCATCTTCCTTCATTAATTCCATCAATTCCTTATCCGCTGCCACGATCTCCTCCTTTTTTAAGTACAGGCTTTTTCTTTGCTATTGTCCGCATCCCAAAGTCATACCCGAGCTGGCCGGATATTTATAGATCCTTCTAATATATTACCAATATATAATAGCAGGTCTGACTTTTGTCAAGATATAATATTGATGAAATCGTAAAAAGTCCACGCAGTGTCATTCTGAGGAGCCCTTCGCCCATGTCATTCTGAGGAGCGAAGCGACGAAGAATCTCAATGATATCAGATTCTTCGCTATCGCTCAGAATGACAAAAGAGTGTTTTTCTGACTTTTTACGACTTCATCAAGTACGAAGCCGTCAACATTTTTTGTTGAGGTTTAAATTTAATTAACATAGGGTAAATGAGTGGTGAAAATCGGGGGCGCGGGGACAGTGAAATGAATTATTTCAAGTCAGCAGCGAGGCAGATATATGATGAGGCCAAAAAAGATGGGCGACTGATTGAGGGATCCACCCTGGAAGAGCTGAAACAACTTTCTTTGAGACAGGATGGTGTCATACAGACACAAATCGGATCGATAGCGGCTGACTCCGAACCCATGTCAAGGTCTGCCCCACACACCAGGAACAGTATTGACCACGAATTTGGTGAAGAGGAGGAGGCTCTGGCCAGAGAAGCAGTGGAGACGTTGAGGAAGGAAAAGATTGTTTCCCTCGATACCCTTGTCGCCGACGGCAGAGAAGGAGTCATGACCCGCTTCATTATCCCGGAGAAGTATACACATATTGCGTACGCGCTCAAGCTCCTTCTGGATAGTCCCTCCTCCAGGATAGTAGATGACCCGACATATACCATTATCTTCTTCACCGATGATGCCTTTGAATACAACAAATCGAAAAGGCTGACAGATAAAGATGTTATGGTACGTCTTATGATGGGTGAAAAGAGAGGTGATCAGGTCAAGATATGCAAAAACTCGACGTACGTCGGCGAAGGCAAGAAGGGTGTCTTTCAATTTGAAGACTGGCGCGTTAAAGCTATTGATAAGAGCGGTATTTTCCTCCATGCGGGAGCCAGGAGGGATTTTTTGTGGGTCTATGACCAGAAGACTGAGCGACCCGAGTTAAAAGAGATACTTACCGCGGTTTCTGGGCTTACCGCCACAGGAAAGACCACAACCCTGTGCCGGAAGTTTTCAAAGATGCCGGGAGAGAGCTCCGAGATGATCGGCGATGATGGCGGCACAATCGGTTTCGATTGTAGTTACTGCGCCTTTGAGATGGGCGGTCTCTATGTCAAGACAGAAGGCCTTGACGAAAGCCAGCCGCAGATATTGCGCGCGGCCCAGTCGAAGGACGCGTTCCTCGAAAATGTAGCTATCAGCAAGTACCCATATATGCCTGATTTCAAAGATATCTCCAAGACCGGCAACGGGCGGGCGGTTGTGACGCGCGAGAATCTGGAAATGGCCAGTAAAGGGCTGCGGGCCGATAAAATCGATCACATAATTATCCTGACGCGCAATCCCCTGGCAAATGTTATTTGCCAGCTAACTCCGGAACAGGCCATTATGCAGTTTATCTATGGAGAATCGATAGAGAGTACCGGCGGAGACCCTGAACAGGCGGGAAAATTTAAAAGGGTCTTCTTCCTTGATCCATTTATCGCCGGCGACCGTCTTGAACATGCCTTGATTTTTTATGACATCCTCAAACAAAATAGTACAAGATGTTATCTTGCCAACACGGGCGCCATCGGTGAACATGAACAAAAGGTCGACCTGCGTCAGTCCCTGGCCGCTTACAATGATCTGCTGCGGGGGCAACTTCGTTTCAGTGTTGAGCCGGATCATTTAGGATACCACCATCCGATAAAATGTGACCGCGCCAATCTGGATCTCATGAATGCCTGGAATTTATTTGATGACAAGACTCTCCTAAAGAAGAAAACCATGAATTTCTTCAG
>JAUWQS010000082.1 GCA_030610915.1 Pseudomonadota bacterium
ATTTATATCCCTTTATTTTTTCGTGGCCAAGATGAAAATAGGTCGCTGCCATCTTTTCGGCATGAGCAAATATCACCTTCACCAAGGATATCTGCGACGAATCAAAGTACATGACGTCTCCTTTTTAAGGATTAAGCCTATCCCAAAAGCGCTCTTCTAATTTATATACATCTTTTTGCATATGTCAATGCTTTTGCCGAATCCACCGTTGAACAGTGAACCTGACAACCTGAATAGTTACCTCCTCCATAAAATACTTTTGAAAATATTCACATCGTGCTAATCTATGTGTCAAGTTTTTATTTAGTGCCTGAACGAAAACCCGAAACCCAAAACTCAAAACCGTGCCTGAACGGGGTTTTCGTTCAGGCACTATCTATGACCACTGAGTCTGAATAATCAACTATCTGTTTCCCCTATCTATTGAGCTGATACGTGCATGAGTATGAATTTTTGCCTGAAATTACTGACAATTGTATGGCTGATGTTTTTTTCCGTTTCGGTGTCCTTTGCGGAGACTGTTGTTTTGGACGAGTTAGTGGAAAAAATACAGGAGAGTTATGAAAGGGCGGTAAACGTCGAAGCAAAGTTCGTTCAGGAAGTAACCATTAAGTCCGTGAGCAAAGAGACGGAAGAAGGGGTTGTCTATTTCAAGAAGCCAAAAAAAATGCGCTGGATTTACAGTAAACCGGAATTAAAAGAGCTAATTGTAAATCCTAAAAAGGCATGGTTATATATTCCAGAGGATAATCTTGTTTATATCCAGGATGCGAAAGATTTGCTTGATTCAGGACTTACAGTCAAATTTATCTCCGGCATAGGAAAACTCAAGGATGATTTCAAGATAAACTTTTCACAGCCGGATTTTGTTGATGGAGACGGAAATTATCTTCTTGACTTAGTTCCCAGGGGCTCTACTGCCGGTATTGAAAAGATATTGCTTGTTGTCAGCAAAGATAATTTTCAGGTGACAGGGTTTACCCTTACAGACTTCTATGGAAACATTACCAGAATCACATTTAAGGACATGAAAATAAATAATAAGCTACCCGATACCTTCTTTGAATTCACACCACCGTCGGGGGTTGATATCTATGACCTAACAAACGAATCACAATGAACCACCCTGCCGCAAGCCGCGAGGGATTAAATCCTGCAAATTTCGCATCGCCCTTCAAGTGATTAGAGTAATCCGTGTAATCCGTGTAATCTGTTGATTAAAAGAGCACACAACCCGTCAATATTATCCTGTCAGGGTAAGACTTACTAAGCCTGACCGCTTTTATCCAACAGCGCAAGGACGTCGATCGCTATCGACTCCAACGACATCCCGGCCTCAAAACTCAATTCCCCTCTGCGCCTCGATTCCATCCTTGAAGGGGTGTTTTATCTCTCTCATCTCTGTTACCAGATCAGCTATCTCAACGATATCGGGATGGGCATTCCTTCCGGTCAATACCACATGGAGCCCGTCAGGTCTTGTCTTGAGAGTTCCTACCACATCATCTACAGACAGGAAGCCATAATCGATGGCATAATTGATCTCATCTAAGATAATCATATCGAACTCATCCGATTTTATCTTTTCTTTTGAAAAATTCCATGTCTCTAAGGCTGTCTGTATATCCTCAGGAGCCGGTTCTCTTCCCCCGAATTTGACGAAACCCTTTCCCATGGGGATGATCTCAAAATACGGAGAGAGCCTGACAGCGGCTTCAAGCTCTCCATAATACCTGTCGGCGCTCTTTATAAACTGGGGCATAAGTACCTTGAGATCGTGGCCCACAGCCCTTAAGGCAAGCCCCATCGCGGCGGTGGTCTTTCCCTTTCCGCTGCCTGTATAAACGATAATTAATCCCTTGTTTTTCCGTCTCGGCATTGGCAAATACTTCCTTTTCTGTATTTTTTGTCCCATAAATAATCGGGAAGACACGAATATGGAGAGGAATGCAGTACCTGAGAAAAAGGCCGTGATCCGGCCGGAAAGATATGCCGGCATAACAGTTAGACGATCTGTCCACCCAATACTTTTTTTACCGTAATTAGTGCCTAAACGAAAACCCTGAAATATGGTTTTTCACTTTTGTCTGGAAAATTCAAACTCGCTGAGATTGCTTTCTTTTTTTAACTCAAAACTCGAAACCCAAAACTCAAAACTGTGCCTGAACAAGGTTTTCGTTCAGGCACTAATTAGCACAATAGACAGGGACAAACCCAGGCATGCAGGGTTGTCTGTCTGTGCGCCTGCCTGTGCCGGCACGACAGACAGGTGCCCGCAACGGGTCCTTTCATCACAGTCCCGCGATTCTGTAAAAAGCTTCCATATCGAGATTCCCTCTGACAAGCTCTGCGAGCCTGTCATATTGTGTCTCTTTAAATTCCTGAAAGCTGAAAGAGGGATCTGTCTCCGAAGATACGGATATGCCTTTTATCAGCTTTACTTGGCTGATGAAATCCCGACGGAAACCGTCATTGTCGAAAATACCATGTATATATGTTCCCCAGACCCTTCCATCCGCGGATATGAATCCATCGGGAGTGGAAGTTTGTTTTTCTTCTTTTTGAGTAATTTCAAACATGTGATTTTCATCCTGTAATTCCGTTCTCCCCATATGTATTTCGTAACCCTTCAGTTCATCTCTGTTTTTGAAAATCCGGTTCGATGGATGGACCTTCGCGCTGACCTGACACGTCACTTTTTCTTTTTCTATAAACGTTCTTACGGGTAAAAGGCCGATTCCGTTTATCCTCTCGATAGAGGTTTCAATATGGTAAGGATCTGCGATATGTTCCCCAAGCATCTGATAACCTCCGCAGATTCCAACAACCAGTCCGCCGTTCCTGTGATGTTCTAATATTTCCCTGGCATAACCACTATTATGCAGGTAATTCAGGTCATCGATGGTGTTTTTGCTCCCTGGTATGATAATAACATCCGCATTTCCTATTCTTTCACCATAATTCACATACCTGAGTTTAAGGTCGGATTCTCTTTCAAAGGGATCAAAATCCGTAAAATTGGAGATATGAGGAAGATAAATAACGGCAATATCAACCTTTCCATTTCCCCCCGAAGACATGTTTCTTTCCAGAGATACGCTGTCTTCCTCCGGGATATAAATATCCTTAAAATAAGGTATGGTTCCCAGTACGGGGATTCCCGTCTTTTTCTCAAGAAAATCGAGCCCCGGTTTTAATAGTGAGATATCACCGCGAAACTTGTTGATAATGAAACCTTTGATTCTCTGCCTTTCATCTTTTGCAAGCAGCTCGATAGTGCCGACAAGCGAGGCAAACACCCCGCCCTTGTCTATGTCTCCTGCCAGCACAACAGGGCAGTCCGCAATTTCAGCCATACCCATATTGACGATGTCATTCTCCCGCAGGTTTATCTCCGCGGGGGATCCCGCCCCCTCTATCACTATAAAGTCATATTTTTCGGAGAGCCTTTGAAAACTCTGCCTGACAAACGCGACAACCTCCTTTTTGAACTCATGGTACAGGGTTGCAGACATGTTCCGGTAAACCCTGCCATGAATTATAACCTGGGCTCCCACATCGGTATTCGGTTTTATCAGCACAGGATTCATATCCCAATTGGGCTCCAGGCCCGCCGCCTCCGCCTGCACGACCTGAGCCCTCCCCATCTCTCCGCCGTCCCTTGTGATGAAAGAGTTGAGCGCCATGTTCTGTGCCTTGAAAGGCGCGACGTTATAGCCATCCTGTCTGAGTATCCGGCAGAAAGCGGCAACCAAAATACTCTTCCCCACATGTGATGCCGTTCCCTGAACCATCAAAGATCTACACTTCATAAAAACCTCTTGTAAAAATAGGAAAATAGGGGTCTTGACCCCTAAAGATACTTATCTAAATAACCCCGCGGCGTTATCATAAAGTCACCGGCTCGAAAGGTTGAGCTGTTTCCCACAATGATTATGGTCTGCATATCTACTTCATACCTGCCCATGTGTGAGAGGGTGGAGACATTTATCCTTTGGCCTTCTCGCGTGGCGGAAGAAACAATGCCCACTGGAGTTTCCGGTCTTCTGTATTTTAAGATAATATCCTTGACTGTTGAGAGCTGCCAGTCTCTTTTTTTGCTTTTGGGATTATAAAGAATGATGACGAAATCACCCTGCGCCGCCGTCTTTATGCGATTTTGAATCACCTCCCAGGGGGTAAGGAGATCGCTCAGACTTACCGAGGCAAAGTCATGCATCAAAGGAGCCCCCAAAAGCGATGCGGCGGCCGCGAAGGCTGGAATCCCGGGGATAATCTCTAAGAGAATATCATGACCGATACCGATGTTTCGTCGAATGGCCATCTCCAGAACCAGACCGGCCATGCCGTATATCCCTGAATCACCACCTGAGACGAGAGCCACCTTCTGTCCCGCCGTGGCCTCATTCAGGGCATGCTCTGCTCTCTTTATCTCATCCCGCATACCGGTAGAGATGATCTTTTTATCTATTAGAAGTTCTCTGATTAGTTCGATATATGTCTTATATCCCACTACCACATGGGACTTCTCAAGAACATCTCTGCCCTTCGGAGACATATGTTCCAGGGCGCCAGGCCCGATTCCTACGATAGAAAGCTCACCCGGGCCACGGCCAGGGTCATGTTTTTTAATATCTGTTTGGGGACCAGTAACCTCTCCGCTCCCGCCGACAAAAGAGCTGCCGCTTCGCATACACCCTCCGTACCCGTATGTTTTTTTACCATCTGCGATGGATTCTCAATGCCTTTCACGCAATCCAGTTCCTTTGAGGAAAAATAATGTATGGGAAGATTCAATCTCTCTCCAAGTTTTGTGAGACTTTCTTCATTTTTCTTTAATTCTATCGTAGCCAGATTGCGAAGGCTCTTCATTGAGAGGTTGAATTTTCTGAAGACTGCTTCGAAGCCCTCTTTAAGCTCTTTAATATCCGTTTCTCTGTTGCACCCGATTCCTGCAACAAGTGAAGCAGGTCTCATAATGAAAAACGCTGCACGCGGAGTTACGAGCCGGTCACCAACATACACAGTGGGAGCTTTGCCACCCCCTCCTAAACCATCCCCCTTCGAGGGGGAGGGCAGGGTGGGGGTGGCAACTGGTAAAAGATCCTCAAAAATTTCAATAAAGGGAATGCCTTCATAAGAAGAACTTATGATTTTCATGGGATCGATCAGGTAAATTTTCTTCTTTTCCAGTAGCGCTGAATTCAGAGCCTTGATAGAATCCGGATCTTCTATATAGAGATCTTTTTCCACTGCCGCGGTATCGAATGCCTTGACTCCGTGGACATCGGTAGCCGTGGTGATCACAGGCGCTGCCCCAAGAATTTTAGCGACTTTTTGAGCTAAGTCATTGGCGCCTCCAAGATGACCGGAAAGGAGGCTTATTACATACTGTGCTTTTTCATCGAGAACTACAACTGCCGGGTCATGGACTTTATCTCGCAGCAGGGGTGCGATAATCCGTACAACAATCCCGGTGGCCATAATAAATATATGCCCTTCATAATCGTGAAAAACTTTATGAACGTGTGTTTTAAAATGATGGAATCCTTTAAAAAAAGATTCTTCATCAATCCGGTGCTCTGGGCCATATCCATCAATACCTTCAAATGAATCAACGATAACGGAGGCCTTCTTCATGCCCTCTGTGGTCAGTGCCCAGACGGCAAATCTACCTCTTTTCCGGTTCCTTGTTGGCTGCTTCATGTAAGTTTCTTTACACGGACAAACAAGTTTGTCCATGCCACCTCCCCCAGTAATGAGGAAAAGTTTTTTTCATGGCTTTCTATATTTATGGGGAAAGTTCTTGTCGTATAGTCTGGATTTCTTTTTAATATCCTTCACATTTGCATCGAGAAATTTGCCCACAATGATGATGGCATGATCTTTTATATTTTCTTCGCTGCTCAGGGCAGCCATATTGTTTATGGTGGTTCTTATGATCTTTTCCTCCGGCTGGCTTACCCGGTAAGCTACCACCACGGGAGCTGTCTTTCCATAAGACTTTCCCAGAATCGAACATACTTCCTCAATTTTTGAAATGCTTAAGTATATGGCCATGGAGGTTCCATGTGACGATAATTTCTCCAATGATTCGCTTTCAGGGACAGACGTTCTGCCGGCCATGCGAGTGAAGATGAGGGATTGTGATATCTCGGGAATTGTGAACTCCTTCCCGATGGCGGCAGCGGCGGCAAAGGCAGCTGTTACACCCGGAATGATCTTGCAGGGAATTTTTTCTCTTTCCAGTTCGGCAATTTGTTCCTGGATGGCGCCGTAAAGAGCGGGATCTCCGGTATGAAGACGAACAACCCTTTTTCCCTCCCTGTATGCTTCAACCATTTCAGAGACAATCGCATCGAGGTCAAGGTCGGCGCTGTTTATCTTTTCAGCATCAGGACGCGCCCACGTCAAAACCTTTTCAGGAATCAGCGACCCCGCATAAATGATCAGATCGGATTCCTGGAGCGCTTTCATCCCCTTTACCGTGATCAGTTCCGGATCGCCGGGGCCTGCCCCCACAAACAAGATGGGATATTTCTGTTTTTTCTCCATTTTTACGCCGTAATAGCTCAATAAATAGGGGTAGGAGCGACTTTAGTCGCCCACATTGGGAGGTTAAAACCTCCCCGACCCTGGTTTATTGAGTTGATACATCTTTGTCATCTTGCGACTTGGGATGATGGTCTTCAGAAAAATTCCATTATCCGTTTCGACGAACGGAACCAAACAAGCGTAGCCTTCAACATTGACAATAAAGATTCGTTGATCCGGATACGTTTCCTGATTGGGATGAGCAATTAAGTAAAGCAGTCCACCATGATGAAGCAAGTATACCGTCTCCGGAATTAATGGGGTTGTTAACCTCCAATTATTTCATTTAATCCATCTATTATCAGATTTATTTCTTCGGGTTTAGCTACACTAATTTTCTTTCGAAGACGTTTTATAGATAATGTACGAATTTGACTGATTTTAACCCAGAAATGTTTAGGAAGATTTGATTCTTGTAGTTCAAGAGTAAGGGGAAACCCAGCTCTCTGGGGTTGGCTCGTAATAGCGACCACAATTACTGTTCCCGATCGTTTATTGAAAACTTCATGGCTTAAAACCAAGACAGGCCGCT
>JAUWQS010000175.1 GCA_030610915.1 Pseudomonadota bacterium
CATATCCTTTTCCCCCGTCTTATTTATGGTGTCAAGGGTCGATTGCTTATTTGCAACATCTATCTTGCCGCTTACGGAAATCCGGGAAAACAGCATATCCCATATCCCATTGCGCATATAGTCTATGTTTTCGGAACTGTGCACCGAAAAGGGAAGTATGGCGACCGTCTTTACCCCTTTTGTTGTTTCTTCCGCCAATGCCGGCCCGGTGGGTATTGACAGAATTAAAAAAAGACAAATCAGTATTCCGTGAATTCTTTTCATTATCCTTTGTGTCGTTAAATTCATTATAAAAACCTCTTGTTGTTTAGGTTGAAGGCATTTAGTCCCTCGACAACGTAGGGACAACCCCCCATGGTTGCCCTGTGTCGGGTGGCTGCACCGAAGAGGGCAGGCACCGGGGGCCTGCCCCTACGATAGTGTCTGAACGAAAACTAGGATTTTTCGTTAAGGTCAAGGAAGATCAAAATTTTAACCGCAGGAATACATTGAGTATTTCGAGGATTAAAATTTTTATCTGACGCAAAGATTGGCGAAAAAGACAGTTTTCGTTCAGGCACTACCTATCCACACAGAAGCTCCTCAATAACTGGAGATTATCTATGTCGGTGCCTTCTTCCCCGGGAGTCTCAATTATCTTGGGGATATCTTTTAAACGTTCGTCTCTCATGATCCACCTGAAAGGCCTTTCCCCTATCATACCACGGCCGATATGTTCATGACGATCCACCCTTGAGCCCAAATCACCCTGTGAATCATTGAGATGTATAGCCTTCAGCCTTTCCATTCCTATAATCTCTTCCATATCCTTAAATATTTTACTATAACCTTCCTCCGTCCTCAGCTCGTAACCGGCCGCGAATATATGACATGTATCGAGACAAAATTCCACTGCTGATTTCTCTTCCACCTTTTCAATTATCTGCGCAATCTGTTCAAATCTGTAGCCGAGATTGGCGCCCTGGCCGGCAGTCGTTTCAAGTAGAATCCTGACCTTGAACCCGGCAGTCTTGCGGTGAAGAAGGTTTATGGCTGCGGCAATCCTCTCTATTCCCGCAGTCTCACCGGATCCCCTGTGGGAGCCGGGATGGATAACAAGAGATTCTATCCCTAACAATTCACATCTTTCCATCTCGCTGAACATGGAATTTATAGACTTTTGATATATACTTCTATCAGGCGAGGCAAGATTTACAAGATAGTTGCAGTGAGATATGACAGGATCGATGCCGGTCTTCTCTTTAGCTTCACGGAAGGCTATAATTTCCGTCTCCTTCAGTTGCTTTTCACCCCAGCTTCTTGAGCTCTTTGTGAATATCTGTATCGTGTTACATTTTAAATCATATCCCCTCAGGAGAGATTTTTCTATACCTCCCGCGATGGACATATGTGCTCCTAAGAGGGGTCTGTCTCCCATTGACTATCCTCGATTGCGCTTATTTTCCTTTCTGATCTGCGCCGTTTTTTGAAGCATTTTTTATATACTCAATAAAAAAGGCGAGGAAGACAAACATAAACAGTGCTACGACTCCGGTGAGGAGGACGATTTTCATCAAATTTTTTGATCTTTCTGTATTGGTTTCGGTATCTCTAATTACCTGAACAGCACCGCTCACTATTCTTTTCAAGTATTCTATATTCAGTTCATTTGCCCTTTTTGACAGGGCAATAATTCTACCTTCTATATCCTTCAGGCCTGCCTGTGCATAGGCAATATTTTCCTTTTCCTTTTCCTTTTCCTTTCCCTTTAAAAGAGCAATCTCTTCTTCCAGAAATTCTTTGTCAACTTCCAAATTTTTTGCTTTTACTTCTGCCTGCAGGGCAGTTTTTAAAAGAAGCGTAGAAGAATCCTCCTTTACCAGGTCCTTGATAAAAGAAGTATCAAGAACAAGGCTTGTCTCTCCCTTTTTGTCAACAGTGCCCTTTGATGACTCGTATCTTCCCTGCTGTTTCATGTCTTTCAACAGTTTTCTGGCAATCGATGCCTCCTTTTCCTTCTTTTTTCTTTTAACATCAATTGTTCTTATTTTGTGTCTGTAGACATTTATGAGACTGTCTTTATTTTTGGTAAGCTTCAGTGTTTTAATAGTCGCTTCTATTTCGGAAACCTTAATATCATTGAGCAATTCAAGATCATTTTTCACATCTATAAATGAGTCACCAGTTTTCTGCGACCTGAAAACCCCGGCCTTTTCTATTTTGGAATCCAAAAATTTAATAAAATTACTTGTTCTAACTTTAAAGGTATTAATAGCATCAAGATAGTCTGAATTCGCAAGAAAATTTGCAGGGAATTTAACTACCACCAACGGTTCTTCTCCGTATTTTTTTTCAAAGTCTTTCCTGTATTCGCCCACTATTGATAACAAGAGCTGGTTTCTTTCTTTTATCGAAAAAGTGTCACTTCGTTCCAGTGTAAGGCTTATGCTGAACTGATTGGGGAAAAAGGTATATGTTTCCTTTTTCTTTTCAGCCGCTTCCATTTTTTCTTGAATCTCGGGTGGTATTACGGCTTCTATATCTATCATTTTCCTTATGTTTTCTTCGGGAAGCTCCGCCTTCTTTTTCTGAAGAAAAGCAGATGCTTTTGTCAAAATCGCCGGCGTAATAATCTGTTCCTTGCTGAACAAGCTGCCATCCGGGTTATGGTGTTTTTCTATTCCCGGGAAATTCAACGAAATAGTGCAATCGGTTACATATTTTATTGGATATTTTACCGTGATTACACCCACGGTCAATCCGGCACACAGAATAACCATAAGGATTATAAATATCTTCCACTTCCATAAAACCCGGAGATAATCGATAAGATTAATTTCATCCTCATAGTACTCAGGAATTCTGTCATCCTCCATATTTATACCCCCCCCCATAAATTGAACAGAGCAATACACCCGTCACCGTGAAAATGTCAAACATATTCTATGCGTGGACAGTGAACAGTGAATCTGACAATCCGAGTAGTTACATCTTGACAAGAATAAGGCCTGTATGATTGATATGTCAAGTGGTAATCGTGGTTCATGGTTGATAGCTTTTAACCGCTGAACCTGAGGAGTTATATGGACATTTCAATGTTGACTCAGAGGGATGATATCCTTAATCTTATTGTAGAAAGGTTGAACAGGGCTCCCGTCGACTTTTCTGAGAAGATGAGTCTTATAAAGGCAGGGAAAAGGGGTGACAGGACACGGGCGGCCGCCGGTGTTTTGGTCCCGCTTTCTTTTGAGGGTGAATTTGTTCTCCAACTTATCAAGCGCTCTTCAGGAGTTTCCCAACCCGGAGACATCAGTTGCCCCGGAGGCATGTTGAACACTTTCCTGGACCCCCTCTTGAGACCGTTTGTTGTTCATATTATGCGGGGAAAGGCGTTGAAATGTGCCGGGAAAAGAGAACGGGACACCTTCAGGAACATCACTCTTTTCCTTGCCAGCGCTCTGAGAGAATCCTGGGAAGAGGTGAGGCTCAATCCACTGCGCGTTGTTTTTTTAGGTCCGCTGCCCTGCCGTGATCTGACATCTTTAAAAAGGACAATTTTTCCCCTTGTAGGATATATAAAAAATGAATGGTGTTTCCACCCTAACCAGGAGGTTGAAAAGATAGTGGAGATCCCCTTGAGGGCATTTTTGGAAGATGAAAATTATGGTCTTTGCATCCTCGATGCTCCCATAGAAATAATGAAGAGGATCGATCTGAAAAGGGATTATCCATGTTTCATGTATCATGATGAGATGTTATGGGGAGCCACCTTTAGCGTCATCATGAATTTTTTAAAGATTGTCTTCGACTTCAAGCTTCCGGAATCCTACTCAAAAAGAGTTGTGAAAAAGAAACTCTATTCAGATTACCTAACCAGCGGACGAAAAAGATAGGTAGTAGTTCACGGTTATTGAGGTTCTCGAAATACGGCTTGAAAGTTGAAATTGGAAAGTAGAAATTTGGGAGAGATGAAGCGAGTTTACAAGTTGACAGACTTCGACGTGAGTTCAGTCGAACGCTCAGTCGAGCAGTACAAAAGCATGAAGGCCAAATTTCCAATTTCCAATTTCTAATTTAAACGTTCCATGAACGGATTGTCCTTATGGTAGACAACATGTCGTTAAAAGCTGTTATTTTTGACTTTGATGGCACACTGGCAAAACTGAATACGGATTTTTCCCTTATGCGAAGTGTCATCCTGAATCTCATTTCTGCTTATAATATCCCTCTGGATTGTCTGAGAGACCTTTTTGTGCTGGAAATGATCGAAGCCGGGAGGAGGTTGATTTCCGTGGCTGATCCTCGGAGGGAAATTGATTATATCAAAGAGGCAAACAGGCTTGTGAGCGATATAGAAATAAAGGCGGCGAAGGAAGGGGAGCTTATTGATGGCGTAAGGCAGATGTTAGGCGAGCTGAAGACCCGCAATATAAAGATGGGTGTTGTGACCAGAAACTGCTCGGAAGCAGTAAGAGAGGTATTTCCTGATATAGATGTTTTTTCCAAAGCAGTTATTACAAGAGAGTTTACGACCAATGTAAAGCCCCACCCCGGACACATCAGAACGGCCCTTGATGCGCTGGGTGTAACGCCGGAACACTCCGCCATGGTGGGTGATCACCCTATGGATATTGGTATAGGAAAGAAAGTAGGGGCATATACTATAGGTGTGCTTACAGGATATTCCCAGGCTGATTCCCTGCGTGAGGCGGGGGCGGACATCGTAATAAATAGCGCTGCGGAGATCGTTGAGTATCTGCCGTAACCGTTCAAGGTTCACAGTTCAGAGGTTCAAGGGGTTAAAAGCTATACTCAACACGGCCATAGCTTACGCTTTTTGAGCCGGTCAAAATTGCACAGTATATGTAGCGGAAGGCTTTAGCCTTCCACAT
>JAUWQS010000295.1 GCA_030610915.1 Pseudomonadota bacterium
AGTCTTGCCGAGGCTCTCCAGAATGACGTTTTTGGGAAACAGATCCGATCTCATACCGGCGCGTCGCCGGGGAGTGGAGATCGCTCAACCATGTTTCATGGTCAGGGCGCCGGCGCCGATGTCCCAAAGAAAGATAACATCCTGCGATATTTTCATCTCCTTGACAAAGGTTTGTCTGAACTG
Source organism: Pseudomonadota bacterium (assembly GCA_030610915.1). Next base: position 184 of record JAUWQS010000295.1, read on the forward strand.
CTGAGGAACAAACAGGCTCCACTTGTGCTGGCGGGAGTTGATTATCTCTTCCCCATCTACAGGGAGGCCAATTCTTATCCTTACCTGTTGGATGAAGGGGTGTCGGGAAGTCCAGAGGGGTTAAGTGCGGATGAATTGCATAAAGAGGCCTGGGCTATTGTGCAGCCTTGCTTCCAGAAAGCGTGGCGGGACGCTGTTGCTCTGTACAGGCAATCTGTCGGCACAGGTCTCGCGTCCAGCGATGTTAAAGAAATCGTTCCGGCAGCCTGTCACGGTCGGGTAGGATCGTTACTTGTTGCTCTTGGATTTCAGCAATGGGGTGTCTTTGATCCTGACAGTGATGAGGTTATTTTGCGCCGGGAGGCGGAACCAGGTGACGAAGATCTATTGGATCTTGCTGCAATTCAGACCTTCTTGCACGGGGGGGCGGTTTACGTTGTCTCCCCGGAGGATATCCCCGACAGTGGACAGATGGCTGCGGTTTTTCGTTATTGATAGGTAACTACTCAGGTTGATAGACTGAAGGCTGAAGACTGTTAGGAAAAGCGGGAGTACTGCACACTTTGAAGCCATGTTTGATGCAAAAATCTCCTGTTTCTCCGCCAAAGTACGGCAATCGCGTTCTTCCTGCCCCTTCAGCCTTCAGCCTAAATAGCTTCAGCCTGACTACGTGAGTAGTTACCTTAGGATTAACTGGTGGGCGGGTGGCATGGACGGTTCGACAGAGCTCAGACTTCGGCGAGCTCTGTCGAACCGTCCGTGCGCAACTACTCAGGCTGTGGATTATTAGTTGGGTTAAGGCGCTAAGGAACAAGGATGAAATAACTTCCTCAAGTATGCATCACGGTAGGGGCAGGCCCCTGTGCCTGCCCAATTACAAATTGACCATGCAATACTGGGCAACCACAGGGGGTTGCCGCTACAAGTATCAAAATTTTTTATATTTATGGTCGGGGAAGTTATTTTGTCCCCGTTGCTAAACACAGCAAAAGCCTTTGAGTTTTTCCGGCTGTCTGGGTTAGGAGGTCTGGTGGTTAAGTGGTGAATATCTTTGAATCACTCAACTACTCGACGACTCAGCAATTTAACGATCTTAGTCCCTGGCTTACAAAAATAGTTTCTCTGCGGTCTCTGCTGTAAACGGATACAAAAATGGAAGCTAATCTCTATTCACTTTTTTTGATATTTGTCTGTATATGCCTGGAAGGTTTGTTTTCGGGGGGGGAGCTTGCGCTTGTGGCCTCTGATATAAACAGGATAAGGCAGAAGGCTAAAGCCGGCTCACGCTCGGCTAAGGTTGCCATAAAACTCCTCGATAAACCGGAGTGGTTCTTGGCCACAACCTCGACCGGATCCAATTTATGTGTTGTTACCAGCACGGTAATCGCAACATCTATGTTCATCTCTATATTTGGCGCTGCCCGGGGCGAGTCTGTTTCCGCCATTGTCATGATTCCGCTTATCCTGGTGATGGGTGAGATTATTCCAAAGACCATTTTTCAGCAGCATCCGGAGTTCGTCGCCGTCAGGGTTTCATGGTTTATATGGACCGCCTCATGGATTTTTTATCCGGTGGTATTTGCCATTTCCATGATATCCAGGGGCGCTGTTTATGTCTTAACAGGGAGAAGGGGGGGCGCCCGCTCACCGTATATTACGAGGGATGGTTTAAAATTTCTTCTCACGGAAAAGAAAGATGCCGGTAGATTTGGAACGTCAGAGAAGGAGATGATACGTCGTATACTTGATTTTTCGGAGGCAACTGTCGGCCGAATAATGGTTCCCATGTCCAATGTAACCGTCTTGCGGGAAAATGCCACTCTCAGGGAGGCGGCTCTTTTAATTGAAGAAAAGGGTTTTTCTCGCATCCCCGTATATCGGGACAATTCCTGTAATATTACAGGAATGCTTTACAGTTTTGATCTCTTAAAGGCCTTGCACGGTCAGGCTGAACCATTTGGAGATGCGCAGATAAAGTCCTGCTTCAGGACGAGAGTACACTATGTGCCGGAGGCAAAACCGGCCAGTGAACTTCTCCTGGAATTGCAGAGGAGCGGCGAGCAGATAACTGTTGTTGTTGATGAATCCGGCGGCGCTGTTGGCATAGCGACTGTCGAGGATATTCTGGAAGAGATAGTCGGCGAGATCGAGGACGAATATGACAGAAGGGAGAAATCTTATAAAAAGGTTGCCACCGGAAAATATCTGTTTGATGCGCAAATAAGGATAGAGCATCTCAGAGAGATCATTCCCGTGAGGATCCCCCAGGGCAATTATGAAACCCTTGGAGGGTTCTTACTGCATAAAATGGGAAAAATTCCTAAAAGGAGAGAGACATTAAGGCATGACGATGTTCTTTTTGTTATTGAAGATGTTGATATGAGATCGATAAAAGAGGTAATGGTTGTCTTGCCGGCCGATTGACAAAGGGGATTGATGACAGAAATAATAAAAAGAGAAAAAGGTGATTTTTCGACAATAATTCTTGCCGCAGGTAAGGGTACCCGCATGAGCTCTCCTCTTGCGAAGGTTCTTCATACTATCTGCAAAAAGCCGATGTTGTCATATCCGGTTGCTCTGGCGAGTGAACTTGGTTCAAAAGAGATAGTTGTTATAGTGGGGTACCAGGCAGAATTGGTAAAAGAAAGCTTCAAAGACGAAGGGGTCGTTTTTGTTCACCAGAGAGAGCAGATGGGAACCGGTCATGCCGTGCTTCAGGCGAGGGATAAATTTGTTGGGTTTAATGGAGATATCCTGATTCTGTGCGGCGATGTGCCCTTACTCCTGCCCTCCACTGTAAAGGGATTGCTGGACTGTCATTTTTCAACGGGCGCCGCCGCTATCACGGTTTTAACCACGGTACTGGATACCCCGACCGGTTATGGAAGGATTGTCAAAGAAAATCATGATGATGTCTTAAGGATCGTTGAGGAGCGCGATGCCACTACTGAGGAAAAGAAGATCAGGGAGATAAATACAGGTATTTACTGTGTGCGGGGCAGGTTCCTTTTTGAGGCGGTGGCGGATATCGGCAACAAAAACGCACAGGGGGAGTATTATTTGACTGATATTTTTGAGATTGCCCGCGAGAGGGGATATTCTGCAAGGTCTTTTATGACCGGTAATCCTGATGAAGTCATGGGGATAAATACAATGGATGACCTGAAAAAGGCAGGCAGG
>JAUWQS010000247.1 GCA_030610915.1 Pseudomonadota bacterium
GAACAATATAACCTTGAACATTCCTCTTGTAAGCGCCGCCATGGATACTGTGACAGAGTCCGGGGCTGCCATATGCATGGCCCAGGAGGGAGGAATAGGGATCATTCACAGGAATATGAGTATCGAGAGGCAGGCTCTTGAGGTCGATAAGGTAAAAAAATCGGAAAGCGGGATGATTGTTGATCCGATAACCATAGAGCCTGAACAAAAAGTGAGCGATGCCCTCGATCTGATGAGCAGGTACAAAATATCAGGTGTTCCTGTGATAAGAGGTCGCCGGCTTGTGGGGATACTGACCAATCGTGATCTTAGATTTGAAACAAATCTCGGCCAGCCGGTTTTAGATGTTATGACTAAGGAAAATCTGATTACCGTTTCTAAAGATATCTCCCTTGAGGATTCCAAAAAACTTCTCCATAAACACAGGATAGAAAAACTCCTCGTTGTCGATGATGAGTACAATTTGAGCGGTCTGATTACGATCAAGGATATTGAGAAAATAAGGAAATATCCCAAATCATGCAAGGACGCCCTTGGAAGGTTGAGAGCAGGCGCCGCTGTGGGGATATTAGACAGAGAGGAAAGAATTGATGCCCTGCTGAGAGCGGGCGCCGATGTTATAGTAATCGACACCTCGCATGGCCACTCAAAGGGGGTGATCGATGCCGTCAGAGACACAAAAGCCAATTTCCCCGACTGCGAGCTTATAGCGGGAAATGTGGGGTCGGCAGAAGGGGCGGAGGCCCTGATCAGGGCAGGAGCGGATGTGGTTAAGGTGGGGGTTGGCCCGGGTTCAATATGTACAACAAGGGTCATAGCCGGAGCGGGGGTCCCCCAGATGACCGCCATCAAAGATTGTTATAAGGCCGCTTTAAAACATGGCATTCCGATTATGGCCGACGGCGGCATTAAGTTTTCCGGTGATATAGTAAAGGCGCTTGCCGCGGGGGCGCATTCCGTAATGATAGGCGGCCTTTTTGCGGGAACAGAAGAGAGCCCGGGTGAAACGATTCTCTTTCAGGGAAGAACCTATAAGGTTTATAGAGGGATGGGTTCTCTCGAGGCGATGAAGAAAGGAAGCAGGGACAGATATATGCAGGACGATATAGAGAGCAGCCTGAAGCTCGTTCCGGAGGGGATAGAGGGAAGAGTTCCCTTCAGGGGATCGCTTTCCGCAAGCATTCACCAACTAACGGGCGGGCTCAAGGCCGGTATGGGATATGTTGGGTGCGGGACACTGAAAGAACTCAGGGAAAAGGCGCGGTTCATACGCGTAACGCAGGCAGGTCTCAGGGAAAGTCACGTTCATGATGTAATAATAACCAAAGAAGCCCCCAATTACTGGCTGGATTAGGCTGTTTAGGCTGAAGAAAAAACAACCTAAGCCGGAAAAGCTAAAAACCTATCCACGAAATTCACGAATTTCACAAACAAAACGTATTTTTATATTTCGTGTAACTTAGTGTAATTTGTGGACGTATCGAATTCTTTTGCCACTTTTGCACGAATTTCACAACTAAGAGACTAATGTCCTGTCAAGCGTAAAATATCGCATTGATTATTTTAAATCCGCCAGTGCCATACAAGATAGGACAGATGGTCGCTATGCGTTTCACGGTTGACGCGACAGTAGTTACGTTATGGGAAGTTACTTACTTATCTACATAACGTCTCTCTGTTTTGCCCATTCCCCGATAGATTCCCCGACCGGTTCGTTTGATGATCCCTTTTTTGAATGCATTGAAGATCACGTTCCGGATTTTTTTCTCATCAAAACCAGTTTCTTGTTTCAAAAAAGCGACATTCCCCCCTTTTTTTGATCGTTTTATGATATTGATTATCTGTGCGGTATCTGAGAGTTTGGCGGTTTTCTTTCCGGCGCTCAATTTTTTGGCCGGCGTTTTGACCGCAGCCGGTTTTGCGCTCTTTTTCAATCTGGAGGCTGCGTGTGAGCTTCTGCCCGGTTTTTTCCCGGCGCGGGTTTTAACTGCGGTCTTTGAAAGATCAAGATCGATATTTTCTTCCATGTCTATGCCGAATACATCGGCAATATCTGATTCGGCAATGACCCTTGCGCTTTTCTTTTCCGCCTTCTTAAGCAATTTTTGCGTCTTGTCTTCTACTGCCTGAGTTATCAGGTCGGCCATCTTAACTTTTCTGAGCTTGAAAAACAGGCCCGGGTCTTCGTCCAGCCTGGCTCCTATGCCATACAATGTGGCTGCCACGTGCTTGCACATATATGCCCAGTCAGGGCAACTGCAATCGAACTCGATCTCTTCCGGCGAAGGGAAAAGGCCCTCGCCCCGGGCCGTGAATATTTCGCCAAGCGCTTTTGGGAACTTTCCGGTCAAAAGCTCCTGCAAAGAATCGAGTTTCCCTTCACAGGCGGTTTTAATCTCCTGCCATACTTTTTTACTGACAGCCTTTATCTTGATGCTTACAGAATAAGGCCTCGATCTTGATCCCTGCACCAGGGCCTCAACCCTGCCTGAATCTATCTGAAGATCCAGCACCGCGCCATGCCGGACATAACTGCGTCCACGGCCTATACGATTGCTGTAGTCTGCATACCGTTCAAGATTAAGGTTCCATGATTTACCCCACCAGGTCCTTGCAATCAATCTTCCTTCAATGGAAATCGGTCTTAGGCCAGGATTCTTCTTTTGGAGCTGTTTAAATTTTTTGGCTGCCTTTGCCTTCTTTTCGGCAACAGATACATAAATCGGATAACCCCAATAACTCATAATCACCTCACAATGTTAACTGAAAGAGATCGATCAACTCATCATTTTTCATTTCCGTTATCCAGGCATCACCTGTGCTTGCAATAACATCCTGTGATAACTTGGATTTTTCTTCCAGCATCATGTCGATCCTTTCCTCTACGGTCCCTCTGATCAGGAATTTGTGAACAATGACATTTTTCTTCTGTCCAATCCTGAATACGCGGTCGGTTGCCTGGTTTTCCACGGCTGGATTCCACCACCGGTCAAAATGGACGACATGGTTTGCCTCGGTCAAATTCAACCCGACTCCTCCTACCTTCAAAGAAAGAACCATAAAAGGGATATAGCTTTGATCCTGAAATTGCTCAATAATCTTCTTTCTTTTGCCTACAGCCACACCCCCATGCAAAATCAGGCCTTTTCGTTTAAATATGGTTTCCAGAAAATCATGCAGGGGTTCGGTCATCTCTCTGAATTGCGTAAACACTAATACCTTTTCTCTCTTTTCATATATTGTCTCGCAGATTTCACGCAGCCTTAAAAACTTGCCGCTCTCTTTTTCTTCAAATCCTCCTGTCCCAAGGTATTGATCCGGATGGTTGCAGAGCTGCTTGAACTTCATAAGAGAAGAGAGGATTATTCCCTTTCTTTGAATCCCTTCCGTCGCGGCAATAGTCTCTTTTATATTCCTAACAAGGTTTTTATATAAGATGACCTGCTTTTTGCTGAGGGGGGCATAGGTCTTCATCTCAATCTTTTCAGGCAGATCGGATATAACCGACCTGTCGGTTTTTAAACGCCTCAAGATGTAAGGGCTGATAACCCTGCGCAGTCTTGAATAGCCCGAGGAGTCATGGCTCAGATTCTTTGAGAATTGCTTAAACTCTCTGACATTGCCTAATAATCCCGGGTTTAAAAAATCGAATAACGACCATATATCCGACAGCCTGTTCTCGATGGGAGTCCCTGTCATTATTATCCTGTTGCGGGAGGTCAGGCTTTTTACTGCCTTTGCCTGCTTTGTCCCTGGATTCTTGATAGC
>JAUWQS010000192.1 GCA_030610915.1 Pseudomonadota bacterium
CGGGCTCCCTACGTTTCACCTGCTGATGACAATAAGGAAAGTCTGGATGATTTTCCTTAATCATTCATAATTATAACCACTGCTCAGGGTGGTCAATTTTGGGTTAGCACAGGTGGTCAATTTTCGGTTGTCATTCCCAGATGCAGCGGAACGCAGAGGTTGGACTCTTTACGAAGCCGTCAAACTTTGTCATTCTGAGCGAAGCGAAGAATCTTTCTAAGCTCAATGAAGCGCGTTCGTGAGAGATTCTTCGCTCCCTTTGGTCGCTCAGAATAACATTTTAGAGCGAGGTCTCGTGGTAGCATTATAATGCCGCCGTATCGGCACAGCGGAGCTGGCTGCGAGACTGTCATAAAATATCTTGACAAGCCGCTCTGATATGTTATGAGTAAATATACTACTCATAAGGTGTCCGGTCATGGAGGATCTATTTGCAGGACTCATAACCTCAAAGACGAGGGTCAAACTTCTGGTTCGTTTCTTTTTTAACCCGGAGGCAAAGTCATACCTGAGGGAGCTGGCCAAAGAGTTCAATGTCTCAACGAATTCCGTCCGGGAAGAGCTCAACCAGCTTACCAGGACAAAACTTCTAAAATCCGAAAAAGACGGCCGCCAGGTCTACTATTCAGCGAATACAGCACACCCGCTGTTTCCGGAACTCAAATCCATTATAAATAAGGTAATGGGCATCGACCAGGTAATTGATGGCATCGTAAACAGGCTGGGTGACCTTGAGGAGGCCTACCTGATTGACGATTACGCCGAGGGCAAAGACACCGGGATCATCGATCTTGTGCTTATCGGAAATATTGATCAATATCACCTCAACGACTTGAGCAGAAAAACAGAACGATATATCAAGCGAAAGATACGTTCCCTTGTATTAAGCAAAGATGAATACGAAAAACTTTTGCCAGAATTGAAAAAACGACCCCGTGTGCTGATATGGGAAGCAAAGATAGGATAAAAAATGAATGAACAGACATTCCGTGATCTCGTCAAAAAAGGCGAATCCTATACGGTTGAATTCAAGGCCTCTTTTGACAAAGAAGCAATAGAAACACTGGCTGCTTTTGCAAATACGAAAGGTGGCGCCATTTTCATAGGGGTCCAAAATAGCGGAAACCTTTGTGACGTTCAATTAGGCAAGGAAACCCTGCAAAATTGGACCAACCAGATCAAGCTCAATACCGCACCTTCCATTGCTCCGGACGTGTCAGCAATAACAATAAACAATAAGACTATAGTGATCCTCAAGATAATTGAGTATCCGGTTAAGCCCATAAGCTATAAAGGTAAGTATTTCAAGCGGATCCAAAATTCCAACCATCAAATGAGCATCCACGAAATATCCGCTCTGCATCTCAAAACACACCATTCAAGCTGGGATCATTACTATGACAGACAACATACACTTGAAGATATCTCGCTGGACAAAGTAAATCGCTTTATTGAATTGGCCAACAAAATCCGCCCCTATCCAATCATGGATGACCCAATGACGGTGCTGAGGAAATTTGAATTGCTCCAAAAGGAAAAAATTACACATGGATGTTATTTGCTTTTTACTGCCGATGATTCCCTGCTAAGCACAATAGAAATAGGTCATTTTGCAAGTGAAACCGCAATTAGAGACAGCTTGACCATTCGTTCGGACATTGTTGGTGAGGTGGAAACAGTTCTTGAGTTCATCCGTAAGCATATGGGAAGGGCTTACATTATTTCAGGGAAAGCCCAACGCGAAGAACGCTGGGAATATCCACTCGACGCATTGCGTGAAATCGTTGTAAATATGATTGTTCACAGGGACTACATGTCCTCTAACGACTCTGTCATAAAAGTTTTTGATGACCATATTGAATTCTATAATCCTGGCAATCTGCCGGATGGATTAACCGTAGCTCGATTGATCCGGGGAGACTATTCTCCCTCCATTCGAAACAAGCAGATCGCAACTGTATTTAAGGAAGCTGGAATAATCGAAAAATATGGATCAGGAATCAAGAGAGTCATCGAGGCCTTTAATAAGTATAATCTGCCCCAACCGGTCTTTGAGGAGATCCAAAACGGTTTTAAGGTAACGGTTTTCAAAACCACCCAGAAAACCACCCAGAAAACTCAAACGCGTGATCAAATCTTTGTGCTTTTGAGTAAAAATCCAAATATGACGCGTGAAGATCTCGCTAAAACTCTTGCAAAAAGCCCGAATACGATTAAAGGGCATATTGCAAAATTAAAGGCCGAGGGGCGAATAAAACGCATTGGAAGTGACCGAAACGGGTATTGGAAGGTAATTTTGACCGATTAAAACTATACTTGACAGGGTTGTAACTTGCATTTCTGCCATTCCGAACGAATGTGAGGAATCTTAAGATTTCTCCTTTCAGTCCTGTCTGCGTGCGCCTGCCTGTGTCGGCACGGCAGACAGGGACACGCACAGGCAGGCGAAATGACAAATAAACTCAATTTGTGGCAGTGCGTAGTATATTAGAAAAACACCATTTTCCGTCATTCCGGCGAAGGCCGGAATCCAGTATTCTCAGGCAGTTACAGTCTTTCTGGACTCCGGTTTTCACCGGAGTGACGGCTTTTTACGAGTGCATCAACATTGAACGTCGAATAATGATGTCGCTTCGTTCCTCCTTTTCCCATTCAAAATTCGATGTTGGACGTTCGATGTTCATTCTTTGGGGTATCTCTAAACCCGCACTGCTTTGCATGGGCTACTTACCGTTGAGAGGCCTACCTCTGTAAAGCATATTTCTTGATCAGGCTATACAGGCGTGATCTTGAAATTCCCAATTGTTTCGCTGTCTTGTATTTGTTCCAATTATTAGAAAGAAGCGCCGATTCTACCAGTTTTTTCTCAATGTCATCTTTCGAGTTCTTGAGGATGTTAATACGATTCTCGTCAGGAAGTTTCCTCGCAATATATTCCCAGTTGCTTATCAGGTAATCCGGCAAGTCATGAGGCATAATGCGTTTCCTGTTGCTCACCTGAACAGCTCTTTCCATCACATTTTGCAGTTCTCTCACGTTCCCGGGCCAGTTCCAATTGAAAAAAATATCCATAACCTGAGGGTCTATTTCATCAATCTGAAACCCATATTCTTTGTTAAAAGATTCAAGAAAGCACCGGGTAAGTATCTCTATATCATCCCTCCTTTCCCTCAATGGAGAAAGATTGAGATTAAAGGTGTTCAAACGGTAGTATAGATCACGTCTGAATATTCTTTCCTCAAACATCTGTTCAAGGCTTCTGTTTGTGGCTGAGATTACCCGGAAATCCAGCTTCACGATCTTATTTCCGCCTATCCTCTCTATTTCGTGGTTTTGTAAAACTGCCAATAGTTTCGGCTGCATTGAGATGTCCAGTAATGAAATCTCATCCAGAAAAATGGTCCCATGGTGTGCCAACTCAAACTTTCCGACCTTTGTGCCTTTTTTGGCGCCGGTAAAGGCGCCTTCTTCGTAGCCGAAGAGTTCGCTTTCTATGAGATCATGTGGAATTGCTCCGCAGTTGACGCGTATAAAAGGGCCGTCTTTTCTGGGGCTTGCCAAATGGATGGCATGGGCGAAGAGTTCCTTGCCGGTGCCAGTTTCTCCGGTAATTAATACGGGAGAATTACTCTGGGCGTATTCTTCAGCAGACTTCCTGTTTGCTTCGATCTTATCACTCTTTCCTACAATATTTTCAAGGGTGTACTTTGCCGCCCGTAACCTGCGCAGTTCTTGATCGTAGTTTTTTAACTTACTCTTCAGGGAATCACGTTTGGCAATAAGAGCCTTTATTTCCTCAATGTCTTTGATGACTATTATGGAAATGGCTCCCAGGATTTCGTTGTTTGTCTTGATAGGGAAGCGTTGTATTATTGCATCATATCCACTTGCCGTCTTGAAAGGAACAAAGAATTGGGGGACACCTTTTTCCAGAACATCGAGCAACTCTTTACTATGGGGCAACACAGAATAATGTTTTCCTACAATATCAGAGTTTCTCACTCTGGTAAAGCGTTCAGTTATCCTGGTCCTGAATATACAAGTTCCCTCTTTGTCAATAACAGTTATACTCATAAAGGGATTATTCCTCAGCGCATCTATAAATGTCTTTAATTCATTCTCTTTCATACCACAACGACCTCCTCAAATTGAAACAAATCACTCTATTTCTATTATAAAAAACGGTCCTTCTCCCGATTAGTTGATGCAAAGGGTTCAAGGTGTCAAGTGCTTTCTTTCTAACACTTTATAATTCTTAAGCATTTCACTTGCCTCCCCGACCCCTTGAATCTTTATAATCCTACCAACTCTTTTGGAGATAACTTTAAAATGTATCAGCTCAATAAATAAGGGACTTGCATTTACATATACTGCGCAGTTTCGGTAGAGTATACATGAATCCCATGTAGCGGAGACCTTTAGGTCTCCATTCTCATTTTAATGGAAGGCTAAAGCCTTCCGCTACATATACTGTGCAATCTTGACCGGCTCAAAAAGCG
>JAUWQS010000044.1 GCA_030610915.1 Pseudomonadota bacterium
GATAGGCTGAAGGCTGAAGGCTGTTAGGGCTGAAGGAATATTAATCATAACTACCTTCTACCTAACAGCCTTCAGCCTAAACAACCTAAACACACCTACACTATTTTCAGAGAAAGCTCCATCAGTTGTTCCAGGTTGACCTTTGACGGGGCATCTGTAAGAAGACAGGCTGCTTTCTGTGTCTTGGGGAATGCCATGACATCGCGGATAGATTCAGCGCCGATCATGATTGTGACAAGCCTGTCAAAGCCCAGCGCCACGCCGCCATGAGGAGGGGCGCCATACTCGAGCGCATCTAAAAGGAATCCGAATCTCATCCTTGCTTCGTCTTCTTTCAGGCTGAGGGCATTGAATATTTTTGACTGCACTTCCTTGCGGTGAATACGTATGCTTCCTCCTCCTATTTCAGTTCCGTTCAGGACAAGATCATAGGCCCTGGCCCTGACTCTGGCCGGATCCGTCTCTAAGAAAGGTATGTCTTCCTCAACCGGCGAGGTGAATGGGTGATGTTTGGCCGCAAATCTCTTTTCATGATCACTGTACTCAAACATGGGAAAACGGGTGACCCATGTAAAGCAAAAGTCTTTTTGCTCGATCAGGCCGGTTTTTTTTGCAAGATGAACCCTCAGATTACCGAGGGAGTCATGGACTATCGACGGTGTATCGGCAACAAAGAGAATCAGATCGCCGGTAGATGCCTCCATTTTTTCATTTATCTGTTCAACTTCCAACGGCTTGAGAAATTTGAATATCGGAGATGTCCATCCGTCGGATTTGACCCGCGCCCAGGCGAGACCTTTCGCCCCGTAAGCGCCGACATAATCTGTCAATCCATCAAGGTCTTTTCGGGAAAGCTTACTCCCGTTTTCCACCTTTATTGCCTTGACAACTCCGCCGCTGTCGGCCACCTCTCTGAACACCTGAAATCCCGAGGGTTTCACTATCTCCGTCAGTTCCTTCAATTCCATGGAGAATCTTGTATCCGGGCTATCCGTTCCATATCGTTCCATGGCTTCAGTGTATGTCAACTCAGGAAAAGGAACTGTGAGTTTGAGATCGAGGCATGATTCAAAGATGTGTGCCATGAGCCCTTCAGTCATCTTCATAATCTCCTCCTCAGAGACGAAGGACATCTCCATGTCAATCTGCGTAAACTCAGGCTGGCGATCCGCTCTCAGGTCTTCGTCACGAAAACACCTGACGATCTGATAGTATTTATCAAACCCCGCAACCATCAGCAATTGCTTGAAAAGCTGGGGCGACTGGGGCAGCGCATAAAATGTTCCCTGACTTACCCTGCTCGGGACAAGGTAATCACGGGCGCCCTCGGGCGTGCTCTTTGTAAGAAAAGGAGTTTCGATTTCTATGAAACCCTCTTTCTCCATGTAGTTCCTGGTCCTGGCGGCGACCTTGCTTCTGAGTATCAGATTCTGTCGCATCTCCGGGCGTCTCAGATCAAGGTATCTGTACTTCAGACGTATATTTTCAGAGATATCAGTATCGGTATCGAGGACAAATGGCGGCGTCTTCGATTCATTCAGTATCTCAAGTTTATCTACCATAACCTCGACATCGCCGGTCTTCAAATCAGGATTTACCATCCCTTCCGGCCTGATCCTGACTGTGCCTTTGACTGCAAGGACAAACTCACTCCTTATCCTGTGGGCTTCTTTATGAATGACCGGGCTTATCTCAGGGTTAAAGACGACCTGCGCCAGTCCTTCTCTATCTCTTAAATCCACGAATATCACGCCGCCGTGATCTCTTCTTCTGTGAACCCATCCCATCAGCACCACATCTTTTCCCACATCGCCGGCCGTGAGATCGCCGCAATAATGTGTTCTCTTTTCAACAGTTATAAAATCGGACAAAGTTGTTTACCTCTCGTGTTTAAAAATGGTTCAACGGTTCAACGGTTCACGGTTGATAGCTTTTAACCTTCCACCTTCAGCCTTCCACCTTCAGCCTATCCACCTGAGTAGTTCGCACGGACAAACAAGTTTGTCCATGCCACCCGCCTTTCCCCATTCAACATTCGATGTTGGACGTTCAATGTTCATTCTTTGTAACTACTCAGGTTGTCAGGTTCACGGTTGATAGCTTTTAACCGCTGAACCGTTGAACCTTGAACCGTGAACCTGAGTAGTTACCATTCTTTTAACAATGTCGTTTATATTATCAAGGCCCAGGGTTTCCTGCGTTCCCGTTCTCATATCCCGGAGTTCTGCCTTCCTTTCCAGCATTTCCCTTTCTCCAAGGATCAATGTGTAACTGCTGTTCAGTTTATTTGAACGTTTCATCTGGCTTTTAAGACTCCTTCCCGAGTAATCCATCTCTGTCTGGATCCCCTGTATCCGGAGGTGGTTGCACAGGGTATATGCGAATCTGCCGGCTTCGTCGCCGAGAGCGGCGATAAAAAGGCGGGGGTGCGCCGCAAACTCATCATCTTTCAGCGGAAGCATTGAAATAAGGCGTTCAAATCCGATGGCAAATCCTGCTGCAGGGATATCCGGCCCGCCCAGTTCTTTTATCAGCCCGTCGTATCTTCCGCCGCCCGCCACGGCATTTTGCGCCCCTTCCGATCCTGTTGTGACTTCAAAGGCAGTTCTCGTATAATAGTCGAGCCCCCTGACCATTTTGGCGTTTACTTCAAAGGATATATTGAGCGCCGTAAGGTATTCTTTGACCTTCCCAAAGTGATCCCGGCATTCGGGGCAGATATAATCGAGCAGTTGCGGCGCTTCGGCTATAATCTCCCGGCAGCTTTCCTGTTTGCAGTCGAAGACCCTCAGCGGATTGGTTTCGAGACGTCTCAGGCAGTCGCCGCAGAGACCATCCTTTTTATCCTGAAGAAAACCGGTGATCTCCTCTCGAAATGACGGCCGGCACCCGGAGCATCCAAGTGAATTGATTTCGAGACGCGGGTCCAGGATACCAACACTCTTTAAGAAACAGATTAAGATGAGTATCAGTTCCGCATCGGCGCGGGGATCATCCATCCCGATGAGTTCAACATTGATCTGGTGGAACTGCCTGAACCTTCCCTTCTGTGGCCTTTCGCGTCTGAACATGGGGCCGATGGTAAAGAGCTTCATTACGGGATCCGCAGCGTGCATGTTGTGCTGCAGATAGGCCCGTATAACAGATGCCGTTGCCTCGGGACGAAGTGTCAGATATTCGTCACTCCGGTCGAGAAAGGTGTACATCTCTTTTTCAACAATATCCGTAGCCTCTCCGATACTCCTTTTAAACAACTCTGTCTTTTCAAGAATTGGGATTCTTATTTCATGAAGACCAAAGTTTCCGAATATTTCCCTGGCCTTCTCCTCGACATATCGCCATTTGCCCGCTTCTGACGGAAGTATGTCTTTAAAACCCCTGACGGCAGTGATGAGTTTCATTTTTACCCTTATAGACAGGCGGGACGCCTGTCCTACTAAAAAGATGAACGTCCAACATCGAACATTGAACATCGAATAATGATGTCGCTCTGCTCCTCAAATTATTCTAAAACCCAGATATCGTTAAATCGTCGAGTTGGAAAAGATTACAAACAATTCAACCTCAAAGGTCAGAGCTCAAAGGCTTTAGGTTATGGTTGTAGGGGCAGACCTGCGTGTCTGCCCTGATAAGGGCGAACACATAGGTTTGCCCCTATAGCCTGGATAGTTCGCACGGACAAACGATACAGGATCAAAGTCCGGCACATGGTTTGTCCATGCCACCCACCATTTGGTTTTCAACTTTCAGCTTCTATGCTTTAATTTCTTTTCTTCCTGCGCCTTTGCGTGAGACCTTTTTTCATTCGATGTTTGATGTTCATCATCTTTTTTCTCTGCGAACTCTGCGGTGAACGCTTACCCAGGCACCGAAAACCAGAAGGTTGCCCCTTTGCCCCTCTCCGATTCTACCCGGACCGAACCGCCATGAATTTCCGCAATCTTTTCCACAATGGAAAGGCGGCTACCCGTCCCCTTTGCATCCACCTCCTTCAGCCTCTGGAATACCTGAAATATCTTTTGATGATACTCAGGATCGATGCCGATCCCGTTATCCTTCACATAAAATTCGTGGAAACCGTTTGTCTGCCCGCATCCAACCTCGATCACCGGACTTTCAGTATTCCCCATATATTTGATGCTGTTCTGGATCAGGTTCTCGAAGGCCTGATATATCCTGTTCTCCTCACAATTGATAACGGGAAGTTTGCCCTGCACATCCATTTTTATGCCCCTCTCTTTCAACTGGGTGTCGAGAACATTCAGGACATCTCCGATTATCTTTGCTGAAGGGACGTTCTCAAAAGCATCGGCCATCCTGCCGATTCTCGAAAACTCAAGAAGGTCATCGATGAGAGTCTCCATCCGCCTGACATTGGCCTGGATACGCGTCAGGTACCTTTTCCCCGTCTCGTCTATTTTATCCTGAAAGTCGGAGAGGAGGATTGAAGAGAACCCCTGAATAGAGACAACAGGCGCCCTCAGGTCATGGGATATGGTATAGACAAAGCTCTCCAACTCCTTGTTCTTTTTTCTGATATCTTCCTCGGCCTGCACCAGACCGGTGATATCTCTGAGGAACCCGAGGGTTCCTGTCACCTCTCCACCCTTATCTTTGAGGAGTGAACCGGACAGGCTGACCGGTATCTCTTTCCCTTCCCTGGTCAAAATTTCCATCCTGTAATCATGAAGCTCCTGATCTCCGGTCAGGAGTTTCATGATATCCTTTGTTCTTTCCATTCCTGTGTCATAAAACACAGACACATGTCTGCCTGACAAATCATCTCTCTCATACCCCAGAGCCACTGCAAACGCTCGATTTACAAATGTATTAAAGCCTCTCTTATCCGTGGCTACCACCATATCTACGGTTGTCTCAAAGATCGTCTCCATGAAGTCCTTTGCCTGCCTGATTTCCTCTGTCAGTCTTGCCCTTTCGGTGACATCCTCTATGACCAGGATGAATTCTTCTGCTTTTGCACGGCGGATACCAGTTATTGTGAAGTTCAGGAGCCTGTCCGGAGGATCAAAAGAGGCGTTTCCTACATCATAGAGCTTGGATGTCTCTCCTGTCTCCAATGCCTTGTTAACGGCTTCACGCAGACCACCTTCTTCCAAAAGATCCTCAGGATAGAGGTCTTTGAGGTTTCTCCCCACCATAGCTTCATCTCTGTATTTTCCAGTCTTAAGATACGTCCGGTTTACGAATTTTAGAGTGAGGTCTTTATCCAGAACCATGATGTAGGCAGGGATACTGTTCAGGATATTTTCACTGTACTCCTTGAGACGTATGATCTCCGCCTTTGCCTGCTCACTCTCCGTGATGTCCCGGATTATCCCCTGATAACCTGTTACATTCCCGTCTTCGTCTTTTCTTGCAACCGCAGTGACAAGGGCGCTGATGATGCCGCCATCCTTTTTTCGTAAATTAGAAAGGATATCTCTTACAAATCCCTGGTGCTCAATTATCCGGGTATTTCTTTCCCTGTCCTCCGGATTCTCAAATAGTTCGGACACCTTGACCCTCATCAGATCATCTTTGTCTTCATAGCCAAAGAGTTCAGCGCCGGCATCATTTATGTCTTCTATAAAGCTGCCATCTCTCGATGTAATGAAGACACAGTCTTTCGATGTCCTGAAGAATGCGCTGTATTTCTCTTCGCTTTCCTGCAATTCATGCCGGGATTGTTCCTGTGTTTCCAGCATCCGGTTGATTTCACCGGCAAGGTCAGACAACTCATCTCTTCCTGTTATCGAGACGCGCCCCGAGGGGGCACCGCTTTTGCTTAGACCGCGAATACTGCGATTGAGTCGGGTCAGCCGGGACAGCGCCAGCTTCTCAAGAAGCAAGATGCTGATCACACCATACACCAGACCGACAACTAAGACCGCCAGGATAAAAAAACGCAAAGCGGCATGGTACTGCTTGTGGATTTCTCTGGGCATATCCAACCTCAACACAAGACAGGGCTTCCCATAAATGTCCTTTAACAGGGCGTATCCCGCAACGGACTCTGTGCTCAGTGGTTGTGTGAAAATCGGCGCCTTTTCCGACAGAGATGAACGCGCTTCCCGGAAGTCGGGAGGCATCTGTGAATCGTCGAACCGGCATACGGTGAAAGACGAATGGAATATCCCCGCCAGGCGCTCGATTTCAGTGGAGGTCAGGTAACGTCCCATGATTAGCGTTCCACGAACAGGGCCTTTGGCTTTACAGGTCAGGATAGGCTGTGAGGCAACGAGGATGGGACCCTCCGGAAGGAGAACAATCCCGGTTGTGCTGCTCTTTGTATCATGGTGGTGAAGAAGAAGGTCGCCTGCGGAAATGTGTTCCTGTATGCCCTGCGGAAGAGGTATTTCGGTCTCGTTTCGCAGATCAAAGGCCTTGCCGAAGACAATCCGCCCTGATAAATCGACAAAGAGCATAAGGTTGAGCCTTAATCTGACGAAGGTTAAATCATTGAGGAGACCCGATTCAACATACTTCTCGTTGGCATCCTCGATAAAGGCGTAGGTGTCATCCCACGAGGCCCAATCGTCACATGTGGCATTTAGAGTGGAGAGGGTGTCGGACAGGATATACAGGGCTTGTTTAACATTCCGGCGGACATACTGTTCCTCTAATCTGGAAAAACTGTTCAGCAGGATAATTTGCGAGACCGCATACAGAATCACGATCATCCCCACAATCATCACGCCGGTGATAAGCAGTGTCTTCTTACGCAGTGTCATGGTATTGTCCTCCAATAACTAAAAGGTAGAAGGCTGAAGTCTCAAAGGGAAAAAGATGAACATCGAACATTGAACATTGAACATCGAACGTCGAATAATGATGTCGCTCCGCTCCTTAAATTATTCTAAAATCCAGACATCGTTAAATCGTCGAGTTGGCGCGAGTTGGGGAAAATTACAAACAATTCAACATCAAAGATTAGAACTCAAAGGTTTAAGATTATGGTTGTTGGGGCAGACCTGCGTGTCTGCCCTGACCTGGGCGAACACATAGGTTCGCCCCTACAGCCTGAGTAGTTACGCACGGACAAACAAGTTTGTCCATGCCACCCACCATTTGATTTTCAGCTTTCAGCTTCTAAGCTTTAATTTCTTTTCTTCCTGCGCCTTTGCGCCTTTGCGTGAGCCCTTTTTTCATTCGATGTTGGACGTTGGATGTTCGATGTTCACCTTTGTTCCCTGAACCCCAAACCCTGACCCCTTTACTACAATCAAAAACGCCTCCACCACATCAGGATCAAACTGTGTGCCGGAGCCTCTTTCAATTTCAGTCAGGGCTTTTTCGAGAGGCATTGCCGAACGGTAGGCACGAGTGCTTGTCATGGCGTCGAAGGAATCGGCTACGGCTAAAATCCGGGCGCCCGGATTGATCTCATCGCCTTTCAGGCCCTGGGGATAACCCTTTCCGTCAAAACGCTCGTGATGCTGATGAACGATGGGCAAAATCCTTCTGAGAAAAGCGCCGGGTCTCAGTATTTTTACGCCGTAGTCGCAATGAGTCTCGATACTCTTCTTCTCATCGGCAGTCAGAGTACCTGGTTTCACGAGAATTTCTCTGTCTATTGCAATCTTCCCGATATCGTGGAGCAATCCTGCCGTCCGGATATCTTCCGTTTCTTCCGCAGGCAATCCCATTTTTAGCGCAACGGCAAAAGCATACTTTGACACCATCTCGGAATGACCACGAGTATAACAATCTTTTGCCTCGATTACAGAGATCAGAATCGCGAGAGTATCAAGATAGTTTTGCTCAATATTTTCCCTCAATTCCACATTTTCTCTGTCTGTCCTGTGATTTTTCCAGGCTTTTACTGTTACTACGGGCAGCGTTGTGAGATAATCGCCCGTTTTGACAATATAATCATACGCCCCCATTTTTATCGCCTCGGTGGCGACCGCTTCGTCTCCGTGACCTGTCACCATGATCGCGGGTATATCGTGACCATCCTTGTTGATTTTCCTCAGTGTTTCCAGGCCGTCGATCCCCGGGAGACTATAATCCAGCACGATCAAATCGAACTTGCCGTCGCCGTTGCCGTCAAGTCTCTTCAGACAGTCATATCCCGACTCCACCCACACAACCTCCCCCACATCCTTCTCCTGTAATAATGCCATTTCGGCCAGTTCGGCGTGATCGGGATTGTCCTCAACTAACAGGATTCTTATAGGTTTCATAAAACGCCCTCCCCGGGACAGTTTCGAGTTTCGAGTTTCGGGTTTCGAGTTTCGAGGAGAATCTTCAAACCTTCAAAACGCTCGCAGAGATAGCATACAATCCTTTTAAACGCAATAGTAATGATGGGTTGAAGGCTCAAAGGGAAAAAGACGAACGTCCAACATCGAACATATTAAAAGACTAACGTCCAACATCGAACATTGAACATCGAACGTCGAATAATGATGTCGCTCCGCTCCTCAAATTATTTTAAAATCCAGACATCGTTAAATCGTCGAGTGGTCAAGTGGTCGAGTTGGGAAAAATTACAAACAATTCAGCATCAAAGGTCAGAACTCAAAGGTTTTAGGTTATGGTTGTAGGGGCAGACCTGCGTGTTTGCCCTGACCTGCGTGTCTGCCCTGACCTGGGCGAACACATAGGTTCGCCCCTACGCTTTAATTTCTTTTCTTCCTTTTCTGTAAGCCTTCAGCCTTCAGCCTTCTACCTTTGCCACATACCTCTATCAACTTCACCGACGTTATCAGGAGGAGATAATAGGCGGTGATTTCAGGCAGTGTCGGCGTGGTGACGAAGAAGGATGACATAGGCAGCGCCGCTAAAAAATCGATGATCGAGATGGAAATCCCGACAAAGAACGAAGAAATCTTGATAAATAAGCCTGCAAGCGCTGTTGATATCGGGGCGGTTATTATAGTTGCCATACCGAGCGGAAGGACTATAAAACCCATAATCGGCACAATAATGAGGTTAGAAAGAAGGACGACTGTTGATATCCTGTTGAAATAAAAGGCGATCAGCGGGCTGACGCCGAGTGTGGCGCTTAGTGAGACAATAATGAAAAGAAGTATCCAGCGCAGAAATTTTCTGTTCCCGTCACTCTTTGGAATCAGCGAAGAGAGCCTGGGCGCTATAAAGAGGATAGACGCAACCGCAATAAAGGAGAGTTGAAAGGAGATGTCAAAGAGGGACGGCGGCGAGATGGTGAGTATCACGAATGCCGCAAGCGCTAAGGTGTTAAACATATCCCTCTCTCTTCCGCACAGAATTGCTGTCAGAAAGGCAAGGATCATTATAGTCGCCCTCACCGTTGAGATGCCGAAACCGGCGATGAAGGCATAAGTGATTATCGGAAAGACGGCAAAGACGGCGGAAACCTTGTAGATATTGAACCTCAAAAGGAGATACTCTGAAGACTTCATGATATACCTGACAATAAAAATGGAGAAAAATGCTATCATTCCGATATGGAAGCCGGATATGGCAAGTATGTGAGATACCCC
>JAUWQS010000207.1 GCA_030610915.1 Pseudomonadota bacterium
GAAAATCCTTTTCAAATGTCACTCTTTCCATTTTGTTTCCAGTGACAGATTGACAATTCCGGATTTTCTAACCACATCCATAACCGAGATGACCAGTTCATAAGATGCTCTTTTATCTCCTGTAATAATGACTTTTTTATCAGGGGATCTGTTATGATAACGGGTTAATTTAGAAAGGAGTCCAGCCGATGTCACCTCCTCTTTATCAAGGAATATCTTTCCATCCGCTCGTATGCCTATGCTGATAAAGTCCTTTTTGTCCACATGGGATGTGGAGGCATGCGGCAGATCAACCGGTATTCCTCTGTGGATAGTCATGGACATGGTCATAAATATAAAGGCGATTAGAAGAAGGAATACCACATCGATAAGAGGTATCATTTCAATTCTTGGCTTGCCGGTATATCGCTTTGCAATCTTCATCTCGATTAACCTTCCAGTCTGTTTTTTCTTTTAACCTGCAACAGCTTTCTTAGCTTTTCAACACTGTCTTGCTTTCCTTCGCCTTCAAGCCCTGAAATGTACTCATCACGGTCAATCTTTACAAAAGAATCGGGTTTGAAACTTTATTTGCCCCTGTCTTTGCCACCTTTCCAATACTGCAAGTTCCATCAACTGATTGTCCGGATACCAACACACTTATGTCGAATATTAATAACTCCATCATAACGTGAGCGAATCTTCGCTTCTTCATTTTGTGTGAACATCATCAGTTTATCAGGTATGAAAGACACAGACTCTACCGATCCCATTTCGCTAAACTAACCAATCAAGCCAGCCTCCTGAAAGCTGTAGTATCCCTTCCGTGTAACAATGAGATGATCCAGAATCCGAATCCCAAGAATTTTACCTGCCTCTGTCAGTTGTTCATGTATTTTCAAATCGCTGTTGCTCGGTTTCAGATCACCTGAAGGATGGTTATGTGCAAAGATTACAGCCGCAGCCCTATCGGAGATGACATCGGCATAAACTTCACGTGGATGCACCGGACTGCGATCCACCAGACCGATGGTGACAATCCTTTTTTGAATAACTTCATGAGCGCCATTAAGGGAAATGCAGACAAAATGCTCTTGCTTTTTATCGGCAATATCAGCCAGAAGTGGTATCACATCCTGAGCGCCGGTTATCTTTACTGTATCTTTGATCAGGTGCCGCCTTGCCAGTTCAAAAGCAGACAAAATCTGGGCGGCCTTTGCCAGGCCCATGCCACGCACCGCTGTGAGATGTTCGACAGATAAATCTTCTTTATGCTTGCGGATCAGTTTAGCAACACTTTTGGAGATAGTAAAAAGGCTTTGTCCCTCAACACCCCTCCCAAGAATAGCGGCCACCAGCTCTTCGTCGGTTAAGGCGGATGCACCTCTTTCCTTTAGTTTTTCCCGTGGGCGATTGTGAGCAGGCAGGTCTTTGATGTTTTTCATGGCTCGCCCTATAAATATTTATCGTAGGGGCAACCCCCTCATGGTTATTCAACAGCGATTCGGGGCAACCATGGCGATTACAAAAATTTGTATCAGAACGAATACAAGATTCGCCCCTACGATTTCATTTCATTCAATCTATTATAAACCTTATACAGCATCCATTCCTTCACAACATCACCAAAGGTTGTGTCATCCATAATTTTTGTAAATATATCCAGGTTGCTGTCCATTCTTTCTATCAATTTATTTTGGAACATATCTTCAAAACCGAATTTAAAATTACCAATGCTGTTGTTTTTGGCCTGCTCTGATAATTTTTCATCCGCAACAAGTTCCTCTTCAATCTGGGCAAAGAAGTATTTATCAGCATCAGTAAAATTCGTTCCAAATTTATCGTTTAAGATTTCGATGATCTCCGAGAGTCTGGCCAATTCTTCTTTTTCTTTTTTTGTTCCTGCCTCCGTTATTGGGTGAAGCGCACTTTCGCTCTCTTTTTCAAGTACAATTGTGCCTTCTTTGATTTTTTGGAGCCTGTAGTATTCCAAAGCTACTTCATCATGGATTTTGAATCTTCCTGAAACATCCTGCTTTGGCAGCTTATTGAGGAGAAGACGGGCGAATGCATAAAACTTTTCCAGTTCCATATCCGCAAACGGCATAATCTGGGACAAAAATGCATAAAGCCGGATAAAAACGGTCAGCGTATGTTTGAAATCTTCCTGCTTGTCCTCGTCTTTAATGACCTGAAAGCGGTCAACCGCGGGATCTATGAAGGAGTTAAGCATGGCGTGATCTTTTGCACTGCGAAATTTTCGTGGTCTAAAAAAGACTTTGGTAAAAGCATCTATTTCAGACTGCCATATGATTTGAAAACCTTCGAGCTTGTTTTTCAGATCGTAGAGTTTGTTCGGATCGGTTGTCGAAAAAAGCGTAGTCTGCTCATAATAGGGCTGAAATGCATCTAATATCTCCTGCTCTTCATTGGCAAAATCAAGAATAAATGTATCTTCTTTTCCCGGATATATTCTGTTCAAGCGCGAAAGAGTTTGAACAGCCCTAACGCCGGACAGTTTTTTATCCACATACATGGTATGGAGCAACGGCTGGTCAAAACCTGTCTGGTACTTTTCCGCTACCAGCAGTATTTGATACTCATTTGTAGCGAATTTTGCCGGCAGTTCTTTTTCCTTAAATTTATTGATTTCATATTCGGTATAGGAAATGCCCGTGTCTCTGTCGGTAAAAGCGGTAAATGCAACCAGTGTCTTGATGTCGGTATAACCTTTTTCTTTAATGTATTTATCAAATTCCTTTTTATACCGCACAACATGGGGCCTGGATGAGGTGACAAGCATTGCCTTTGCTTTCCCGCCTATCTTAGGCATAACGCATTGCCGGAAATGTTCAATAATAACCTCGGTTTTCTGAGCCAGGTTATAGGGATGAAGTGCGAGAAACCTGGCTATCGCCCGGCTTGCCTTTTTCTTGTTGATATCGGGGTCATCTTCAATGGCTTTTGACAGTCTGAAATAGGTCTTATAGGTAGTGTAGTATTTTAACACATCCAGGATAAAGTTTTCTTCAATAGCCTGTCTCATGGAATAAAGGTGAAACGGAGCAGGTTTTCCATCATCGCCGGTTTGGCCGAAAACTTCCAGAGTCTTTGCCTTTGGTGTTGCGGTAAATGCGAAAAAGGATAAGTTGGGCTGCTTGCCACGTGCCAGCATTGAGCTTCTTATCTCATCTTCCATATCATGATCTTCGCCATACTCGGGCGGCTTATTTCTGATATCATCATCACTCATATCAATAACCGTCAGGGTTTCTTTCATCTTTTTTGAAGCCTCGCCGCCCTGGGAGCTGTGTGCCTCATCCACAATTATGGCATAGTTTCTTTTTGGAAGCGCTCCGATCTTATCGAGCACAAAAGGAAATTTCTGAAGGGTGGTGATAATTATATTGGTTCCGGCGCTCAAAGCCAGGGCAAGCTGGGTGGAATCCTTGTCGATTTTTTGAACAACGCCGAGCTTATGTTCAAACTGGTAGATGGTGTTCTGAAGCTGCTGATCCAAAACAAGTCTGTCCGTGACAACGATCACCGAGTCAAAAACTCTTTCATCCTTATCATTATGCAGACTGGATAACCTATAGGCAAGCCATGCAATGGAATTGCTTTTGCCGCTGCCTGCTGAATGCTGAATCAGATAATTATTACCCGTGCCTTTTTGCCTGGCATCATGCGCCAGTTTTCTGACAACATCCAGTTGATGAAACCTGGGAAATATCAGCTTTTCTTTTTTAAATATTTTCCCGTCAACCTTATATTCATCAGTCTGCAAAAGAAGAAAAGATCCGATGATATCCATCCAGCTATCTTTGGCCCAGACATACTCCCACAGATATGCGGTTTTGTGGCCGTTCGGATTGGGCGGATTGCCGGCGCCTTTATTATAGCCCAAATTAAAAGGAAGATAGCGGGTGGCTTTGCCTTCAAGCCGGGTGGTCATATAAACTTCGTCGGTATCAACGGCAAAATGCACGAGCGCGCGTTTTTTGAATTTAAAAAGCAGCTCGTTCGGATCTCTATCAACAGCATACTGCCATTTGGCATTTGCCGCATTCTGGCCGGTAAACTGGTTTTTCAGCTCAACAGTTGCCATTGGCAGGCCGTTTAGACTAAGCAGCATGTCAATTGAGTTTTCATTTTTAAGGCTGTATTTTACCTGACGCGTCACGGTAAGCCGATTCTTGCTGTATAATGCAACTGTTTCAGGATTAAGTCTGCTGGCCGGTTTGAAATAGGCCATCTTAAACCGAACGCCATAATCCACAAAGCCGTTGCGAAGCACATCG
>JAUWQS010000092.1 GCA_030610915.1 Pseudomonadota bacterium
ACAGGAAAGGAGTTACAGTCCAATACCCTTCTTCTGGCCGGGGTCATCGTCAACGCATTTTTTTCCGCCGCTATCATGTTTCTGATCTCCACCAGTAGAAATGCAGATCTGCACAATATCATGTTCTGGCTGATGGGAAACCTAAGCCTGGCGGCCGGCAGAGAGATAATCCTGACCGCCTTCTTTCTGATTGCAGGGTTTATCATCATTTACATCCATTCGAGATCCTTGAATCTTATTGTGACCGGTGAGGAGACGGCCATACAGCTTGGCGTGGATGTGGAAGGAACAAAGAAGATACTCTTTCTTGCGTCGTCACTCGTGGTTGGCGTGGCTGTATCCGTCAGCGGGATCATCGGGTTTGTCGGTTTGGTTATTCCCCACATTGTGAGGATGCTGCTCGGCCCCGATCACCGGCTTTTGCTGCCGGCCTCCCTGCTTTTCGGAGCATCATTTCTCGTTGTCGCCGATACTATAGCCAGGACAATAATCCCCTCCACAGAGCTTCCTGTGGGGGTAATCACGGCTTTTTGCGGCGCTCCTTACTTTATATATCTCTTGCGAAGGAGAGTTGTCTGACCGATGTCGATTGCGCAGTTAAAAAGAGTTGGATTCAGATACGATGAGCAATGGGTGCTTAAAGATATCTCTTTTGAGATCAGAAATGGGGAATTTTTAGGAATAATAGGACCCAACGGTTCCGGAAAGACAACACTTCTGAAGATTATAGACAGGATACTGATTCCTCAGGAAGGGACTCTATGGATCAATGGAATCAATATCAATGAAATGAAGAGAGCTGCTCTGGCAAGGCTCATCGCTGTGGTCCCGCAGGATTCTCCCCCGACATTTCCCTTCAGTGTCGAGGAGGTGGTTTTGATGGGGAGGGCCCCTCACCTTGGAAAATTGAGATTCGAGGGAAAAAGAGATTTTAAAACAGCCCGCCGGGCAATGGATATGACCGATACCCTGTCATTTGCAGGCCGGAGCATCGATGAACTCTCCGGCGGCGAGAGGCAGAGGGTTTTGATAGCGAGAGCTCTGGCACAGGAACCGCAAATCATCCTTCTCGATGAATCCACGGCTTTTTTAGACATCAAACATCAAATAGCCATCTTTGATCTAATAAAAATCTTGAACAAGAGAGAGGAATTGACGGTCATTTCCGTTACACACGATATAAATATGGCATCGCTTTACTGTGATAGGATCATTCTTTTAAATGCGGGCAATATTCACTCAATAGGAACCCCTTGTGAAGCGCTCACTGAATCCAATATCAGGGAGGTTTATGAAACCGATGTGCTGATTGACAGCAATCCGCAGACCGGACTGCCAAGAATAACACTGTTAGCGTCAAGTCTGCCGGATCAGCTTAAGAGCTGATAAGCTGGTGAGCTGGTGAGCTGATAAGCTGGTGAGCTGGTGAGCTGGTGAGCTTAAGAACTAAGGAGGATGTTAGATATGGAGTTTAATGAGATACTGTTTCAAATAGATCAGGGCATTGCCACAATCACACTCAACCGGCCGGATATTCGAAACGCCATCACAGGAGCGGAAATAATCATGGAGATTGAAAAGGCTTGCAAGGCCGTCAACGATGAGATGGGGATAAAGGCGCTCATCATCACCGGCGCCGATCCCGCCTTTTCCTCCGGGGGAAACATTAAGGACATGGCCTCTAAAAGCGGCATGTTTCACGGAAACCCCGCACAGATCATGGAAAACTACAGGCGCAATGTGCAGAGGATACCCCTCGCTGTCCATGGGGTGGAGGTCCCCACCATAGCGGCGGTAAACGGCCCTGCCCTTGGGGCCGGTTGTGATCTTGCCCTCATGTGTGATATGAGAATAGCGTCCCGCAGGGCGAAGTTCGGCGAGACCTTCCTCAACGTGGGGCTGATCCCGGGGGATGGCGGCGCTTACTTCCTTCCCCGAGCGGTGGGCATGGCCAGGGCATGTGAACTCACCTTCACCGGCGATGTAATAGATGCCGGAACGGCGCTTGAGATAGGGCTCGTCAACCATGTGGCTGATCATGAACAACTCATGGCAAGGGCAAATGAGCTGGCCTGCCGGATCGCTTCCAAGCCTGCAGCGGCCTTAAGGATGGCAAAGAGACTCATATACATGGGACAATACGCCACACTTCCACACCTCCTTGAGCAATCGGCTGCCTTCCAGGCCCTGTGCCACCATACGGAAGACCACCAGGAGGCCCTGGCCGCCATGTTCGAAAAAAGGTAAGCATTTACCGGAGAGAGCGCAGAAAACGCAGAGACGACAAAACAATTAACTTAGGATAATTGGCGGGCGGGTGGCATGGATAAACCATGTACCGGAATTTGATTCGGTATTGTTTGTCCGTGCATAACTACTCAGCGCTTATAAGAATAGTTTCTCTGCGCCCTCTGCGAGCTCTGCAGTGAATGTTCACGGCGTATCGAATGACTAAACAATATAACGGGAGGCAAAATGAGCGAAGAATTTTCAAGGTTATTTGAACCCGTCACGATAGGAAATGTTGAGATTAAAAACAGAATTGCCATGGCCCCTATGGCTATCTTAGGATTGGTTACCACAGAAGGGGGTTTTTCCAAAAGGGCGGCCGATTATTATATTGAGAGGGCAAAAGGGGGATGCGGCCTGATAATAACAGGAGCGGTAAAAGTGGAAAATGAGATTGAAAAACTTCTCATGCCCTCATTTCCCTGCCTGACATTGAATCCCTTACATTTTATCCAGTCAACATCTGAAATGATAGAGCATGTACATGCCCATGGTTCGAAGATTTTCATCCAGTTGACAGCCGGTCTGGGACATAATGCCGCCCCTGTAATACTTGAAGGCCACCCCATAGCGCCCTCCGCAACGCCATATTACTGGAATCAGACTGTGACATGCAGAGAGCTGACTACGGAGGAAGTAGAAAAGCTGGTCAAGAAATTTGGCGAGGCGGCAATGATAGCGGCCATGGCAGGATTTGACGGTATAGAAGTACATGCAATGCATGAGGGTTATCTCCTCGACCAGTTCACAATGTCCATGTTCAATAAAAGAACGGATAAGTATGGCGGGGACTTGAGGGGAAGATTAACATTGCCCACAGAGATATTGCGCGAGATAAAAGGAACCTTAGGGAAAGATTTTCCCGTCCAGCTCAGATTCAGCATAAAAAGTTACCTGAAGGGCTGGAACCAGGGAGGCCTGCCTGATGAAGAATTCGAAGAGAAGGGACGTGATATTAAAGAAAGTCTTGAAGCTGCCAGGATATTGGAGGCGGCAGGTTATGATGCGTTTAATGCCGATGCCGGCACTTACCAGGCCTGGTATTGGGCACATCCACCACATTATATAGAGCATGGATGCTATCTTACTCTAACCGAGAAGCTCAAGAAAACGGTCGGGGTTCCTGTCATGGCTGCCGGAAGGATGGAAATACCGGAATTAGCCGAAAAAGCCATCGAGCAAAATAAGACCGATGTGGTTATGTTAGGCAGAGGACTTCTGGCCGATCCATATTGGCCGCGCAAGGTGATGGAAGGGAAAACAGAAAAAATCCGCCCCTGCCTCGGTTGTCATGATGGCTGCCTTGGAAGATTAGCCCTGGGCAGACCCATTTCATGCGCAGTGAATCCTTCTTGCGGGCGGGAAAAAGAATACGCTTTCCATCCGGCCACTGTAACAAAGAGTGTAATGGTTATCGGTGGCGGAATCGCCGGTATGGAAGCCGCCAGAGTCGCAGCGCTCAGAGGACACAGGGTGACGCTGTACGAAAAAACAGATAAGTTAGGCGGGCATCTTATAGAATCCGCAATTCCTGATTTTAAAGACGATGGAAAGAGACTCCTTGGGTGGTATAAAAAGGAGCTTTCCGACCTGAATGTCGAGATCAACTTAAACACTGAAGTCTCGCCGGATATAATACAGGAGAAAAAGATGGACGCTGTAATAATTGCCACCGGATCAAAGCCTGTTCTTCCGGATATTTCCGGTATCGGAAAGGACAGTGTGGTAACAGCAACCGACCTCTTGCTCGGAAAGAAAAAGGCTGGTGAAAATGTGGCTGTCGCCGGAGGTGGATTGATCGGTTGCGAAACGGCCTTATGGCTGGCCAGGCAGGGCAAAAATGTGACTATAGTTGAAATGGCGGAGGATATTCTGTTAGCCGGTCCCCCGCTGTGTCACGCAAACAGTTTAATGATTCTTGATCTCTTAAAATTTCATAAAATAAACATCCTGACAAATGCCAGTCTCTCAGAAGTGACAGAAGACGGCGTTGTGGTGACGGATAAAGGCCGCTCTAAAAATAGACTTTTAGTCGATACCGTGGTCATCGCAACAGGGCTTAAGTCAGACCAGGAACTATACCGGTCGCTCACAGCCGGGGTCCCCAATCTTTACCTTATAGGAGATGCGAGGCAACCCCGTAATATAATGAGTTGTATCTGGGATGCCTATGAAATAGGCCGGAATATTTGAATCTCTTACAGGGGTAGATTGTTATGAAAAAGGAGGCAAATATAGTGAGAGGAATTTTAGCGTGCTCGTCAGTTTTTTTTATCCTTATCTTATCTTTTTTATCAGCGCCGCCGGAAGCTTCAGCCGATCTCACCTGGAAATATGGAGGAACGAGATATAATCTGACACAGAAGCATATCTTCAAGGGGCTCCAGCTCCCTCTTGCTCCAGATGTGCTCAGAGGGATAAGCAGCACCTTTGGCGGCACCATTTTTCCTGCTCCACCTCCACCAAACAAGTTGATTTTAATAAATTACAACCAGTTCTCACACTATGACCACCTGAAGGATGGCAGTGGTTCCGAAGTTCCCCATAATTTTTCTGCGTCGATCTTTAGCTCCATCTTCAGGTTTATGTACACGAGCCCCATTACATTTGCAGATGGGAAGGCTCGCCTGATGCCTGAAATTTGTATTCCCTGGGCAACGGCTCGTGTCAAGGTGGACGGCGAGGTCTTAAGGAGGAAGGATATTGGTGATATTAAACTTGGCCTGGGAACATTCTGGAAGAATATCTTTTCCATCGGGGACGCTGATTTCGATAGTTTCATGGGGCTTGAAGTTACTCTCCCAACTGCGAAATATCGAAAAGGAGAGTTAAACATCGGCGCCAATATCTATGACGCCCTGTTTTTCTTTGAGACTTTGACAAAGCTGAATATTGGAGCAGGAGATGGCCTGTTCTGGAAGAATCACTTTCAGTTCAATTACTACGGCAAGAACGGGGACTTCATAAATCCTGTCACCCGTGATCGAGACTCCGAATATAAGTGCGGCCCCAATTTTCAATACAATCTTGCGCTTGTTTATAAATTCAACAAAAAAATAGGGACAGGGATTTCAGGGTTTTATAATCAGCAGATATCGGAAGATGAGATGGATGGCAAAGAAATCAGGAATTCCAAAGAAAGAGCGGTAGGCGTTGGGCCCATAGTAACCATTGCCTGCCATCCGCTTGAGGGTAGTTTAAAGACTCTCTTTGTCCTGGACGCCGAAAACAACCCCGAGGGCACCGTTACCACCCTTATACTCAACTTCTTGTTTTAAATCTGGTAACCGTTCACGGTTTACAGTTATCGGTTCACGGTTGGGAAAAACTGTGAACTGTGAACCGACAACTGTGAACGGTTACTAAATCTGTAAGCGTTCACGGGTTCAAAGGTTCAGGGTTCAGGGTTCAGGGTTCCATTCTCGTTCCCGGACTGTATCTGGGATGCGAATTTACGAGAAAAGCGTCAGCTTCGTCAGGCCTAATCCAAAAGCTGGAACCAAACGGGCAATTACTTGGGAAAAGAAGCATCTTGAACGAGGACTTCGGGCCTTCAATCCCTTCTTTGTCCTTAACCCTGAACCTGTGAACGGTTACCATAATTGAAAGTAACTTGAATTTAATGTCAGGGTACATTCGTTTTTATAGACAGGCGGGACGCCTGTCCTACCCCTGACTCGACAGGCGGCGGGACGCCCTGTCCTACCCTGTGTGGTGCGAGACACCTGTCCTCCACCACCGTAGTAGGTCGGGCGTCTCGCCCGACGGAGTCACTTTTTGAGTACGATTTCGCGTAAGTTACTTGAAAGTCGTCACTCCGGTGAAAACCGGAGTTCAGATGATCTGCAACTACTTGCAAAGACTGGATTCCGGCTTTCGCCGGAATGACGAAAAATGGGATTCTTCGACTTTTTACGAAAGCATCAAGATTGTACTGTCCGATAATGTTTACATCATAAGAACCTATGTGTCTTTGTCCTTGCCCGATAAACCGATTCAGTATGCATTCATAGGCAATTCTGTGGCCGGCAGCTTCACTTTGACCTTTAAAACCAGGACAATCAACCACAACAATGGGACAACCCAGCTCTTTTTCCGTCTTCTTACAAATGTCCTCTATGTCATCACCGATGATTGCCGAGGTGCAGGTATTGTAAACGAATATATATTTTGCATCGGGCACAAGAGTCTTTGCCTCTTTAAGTGTTTTTTCAAGCCGTTCCCGTCCACCGAAAATAATATCTTTTTCTCTCAGATCGGTGGAAAATATACGATAGGCTTTAGCTCTCACGATGACGCCA
>JAUWQS010000121.1 GCA_030610915.1 Pseudomonadota bacterium
GGAATTGAGTTTTGAGGCCGGCACTGCTATGGGTTTGACTGGGTCTTTTGATCGGGAGAATCAAAAATGTATAAGTTATTTCCCGATAGACCCTAAGTACTCAGATTCACAGTTCACGGTTCAGTGGCTAAAAAACGGTCAACCTTGAACCTTTGAACCGTGAACCATTTTTTGTTTCCGGCTTGTCCGGGTTAGGGCGCTTACAATCTCAACGAAAATATGAACCCGTTCCCAATTGCAGGAGCTGCTCATCTGTAAGGCTCGTTTTTAGCCGCATGGATTCGCTTTTTACCATCGTCAGCAGGTCTTCAAGAAGATGGTCTTCGGTTGATATACCCAGGCTTTCGAGTTTGTGGCGAAGCGCATTTATTCCCGCTTTTTTGCCAACAAGAAATGTCCTGTCAAGGGATACCTCTGATGGATCATATGGCTCATAATTTGAGGGATCCTTAATTAGACCGTCTATATGGATACCCGACTCACATGTAAAGATATCGTAATAGCTCAATAAATAGGGGCAAACTCCGGTATGTAAAAGTGATTGTGAATCTTAGCCATTCACGGCTTGAAATTGGAAGTTAGAAATTTTGGAGAGATGAAGCGAATTTACGAGTTGACAGGCTTCGGCGTGAGCTCAGTCGAGTCCTACAAAAGCATGAAGGCCGAGTTTCCAATTTCTATTTTCTAATTTCAATATTCAGTAAACGCTTACCGTGGATCGAGACCAACACTTTAAAAATGTAATGCCCAATTTATTGAGCTGATACACAGATTTCACGAATCAAAAGTTTAAGGAAATAACAATTATGTTAAATTTTGGCAGAGATAATGAAAAAGAAGAAGGTATGGTTATTCCTCTTCTTCCATTGAGAGATATTGTGGTATTCCCCTATATGATCGTGCCTCTTTTTGTCGGCAGGGAAGAATCGATAAATGCCCTCGAATCCGCCATGAAACACGATAAAGAAATATTTTTAGCAGCGCAGAAGAGCGCTCAAAAAGAAGACCCGACAAAAGATGATATCCACAGGGTTGGCACTGTAGGAATCATTATTCAGCTCTTGAGGCTTCCGGATGGAACGGTGAAGGTTCTCGTTGAAGGGAAAAAGAGGGGGAAGATCAGGAGATATATTCCCAATGTAGATTTTTATCTTGTTAATGTTGAAGAGATAGAAGATAGCGGCAGCGCTACAACCGTTAAGACAGAAGCGTTAATGAGGAGCGCCGCGGAAACATTTGAGAAGTATTTAAGGTTGAGCAACAGGATACCCTCCGGGGTAAGTACAGTTGTATCATCTATAGACAGTCCTTCGAAGTTGACCGATGTTATAGCGTCTCATCTTAGCGTCAAGTTGAAGAGCAGGCAAAAGATTTTGGAAATGTTAGAAGTGCCGGACAGGCTTGAAATGATATATGAACTAATGCTCTCTGAAATAGAAATCCTTCAGGTAGAGAAAAAGATAAAGGGACGTGTAAAGAAGCAGATGGAAAAGACTCAGAAGGACTACTATCTGAATGAACAGATGAGAGCAATTCAGAAGGAGATGGGGGAGAAGGATGACTTCAAGAGTGAAATTGAGGAGATCGAAAAAAGATTAAAGAAAAAGAAATTATCTGACGAGGCAGCCAAAAAGGTAAAGCAGGAAATAAAGAAATTAAAGATGATGGCGCCCATGTCTGCCGAGGCAACGGTGATCAGAAATTATATAGACTGGATATTGGATATGCCCTGGTCTGAAAAAACTTCAAACAAATACACTCTCAAGGAATCGGAAGTAATATTAGAAGAAGATCATTATGGTCTTAAAAAAGTTAAAGAGAGGATATTGGAATACCTTGCGGTTCAGACCTTAGTGAAAAAGAATAAGGGGCCAATTCTCTGTCTTGTTGGACCTCCAGGCGTTGGCAAGACATCCGTGGCCAAATCGGTTGCAAGGGCCACTGACAGAAAATTTGTCAGGTTCTCACTTGGCGGCATTAGAGATGAGGCTGAGATAAGGGGGCATAGAAGAACATATATCGGCGCCATGCCCGGAAAGATTATTCAACTGCTGAAGAAGGCCGGTTCAAATAATCCGGTATTTTGCCTTGATGAGGTTGATAAATTAAGCTCGGATTACAGAGGAGATCCTTCCTCGGCTCTTTTAGAAGCGCTTGATCCGGAGCAGAATGATGCCTTCAATGATAATTATCTCGAGGTCGACTATGATCTCTCCGATGTGATGTTTATAACGACTGCCAATATTCTGGATACAATACCGGCGCCTCTCAGAGACAGGATGGAGGTTATTCGAATTGCGGGATATACTGAACAGGAGAAGTTAAAAATAGCGACGAGATTTCTCGTTCCGAAAGAGATCGAAGCAAACGGCCTGACAAAGGAGAATATCAGTTTTTCCAATGGCGCCATTCTGAATATTATAAAGCAATACACAAGAGAGGCTGGAGTTAGAAATCTGGAGAGAGAAATTGCATCGATATGCAGAAAAGTGGCCAGAGAGACCGTTACTAACGGTAGTAATGGACAGATTAAGATGACATCCAATTCACCTCAAAAATATCTTGGTGTTCCAAAGTTCAGGCATGGAGAAACCGAAGGAAAAGACGAAATAGGGCTGACTGTTGGTCTGGCTTGGACTGAGGTAGGAGGCGAACTTCTCACTATAGAAACATCTCTTATGCGTGGTAAAGGTAATTTAATTCTGACCGGGAAGTTGGGAGATGTAATGCAGGAATCCGCCCAGGCTGCTCTCACTTATGTGCGTGCGAGGGCTGATAGTCTCGGACTTTCAGAAGATTTTTATAGGAAAACAGATATTCACGTGCATGTTCCTGAAGGAGCTATACCAAAAGATGGACCATCCGCCGGGATAGCCATAGCAGTGTCGATAGCCTCGGCTTTTCTAAAGAGAAAGGTAAGAGGGGATCTGGCAATGACCGGTGAGATTACATTGAGGGGGAGAGTCTTACCGATAGGCGGGCTAAAAGAGAAATTGCTGGCGGCCCATCGGGGGAATCTGAAGACCGTCATAGTTCCACAGGATAATCAGAAGGACATGGCCGATATCCCCCGTAATGTGTTGAAGGCGCTTGAAATAATTTTTGTGGAGAGTGTGGACGAAGTCTTAAAGGTGGCTCTCCTTCCCTGTGTTGACACGAAAGAGGACATAACATACAATAAGAGAGATTTTGCGGGCGCTCAGGAAATTCATGTAAACGGGGTAAAAAGATACCATGACTCTTTGGGTTTTCCGGTTTAATGAGGTTTCCCAAGAGGGTAAAGTTATGGGCGGGTAGCTCAGATGGGAGAGCGCCACGTTTACACCGTGGATGTCACAGGTTCAAGTCCTGTTCCGCCTACCATTAAGAAGTGATAATTTAATAATAGTGATGAAATCGTAAAAAGTCCACGCAGTGTCATTCTGAGGAGCGAAGCGACGAAGAATCTGTGGCTCAGGATAAACTCCGCGACGAAGAATCTCAATGATATCAGATTCTTCGCTATCGCTCAGAATGACAAAAGAGTATTTTTCCGACTTTTTACGAGACTGTCAATAGTATAGGAATTTCCGTTTTTTGTTCAATCTTATTAATAGGTTTAATTGATTGGATTGGTTAACTAATTGAACCAATAAAACTAATCAAACCAATTGATATTGCGGGGTCGTAGTTAAGCTGGTTATAACGCCGGCCTGTCACGCCGGAGGCCGTGGGTTCGAGTCCCATCGACCCCGCCATTAATATCAAGGCAAAGGGATTGGTTCAATCTGGCTAATCCCTTTTTGTTTTAATGCCTTTTTGGTAATAGTTCAATAAATAGAGGAAGGCATATGGCAGAAACATGTAGCGGAAGGCTTCAGCCTTCCATGTGCTTTAGTCATACTGTGTTGCGTGAATATGGAGACCTGAAGGTCTCCGCTACAGGGGCTGTGCAAAGCTCAAAGGCGTGACCTCTACGCTACGCCCAAACCCCGCTTCCGGAAGATGGAGACGGCTACGTGTCTGGGTTTGCCACTATTTATTAAGCTGATACCCTTTTTGTATCATTATTTGTAACTACTCAGGTAGTCAGGCTGAAGCTGTTGTAGGCTGAGTAGTTATTTTTGTAATTATTTAGCCACCGATCTACGCAGATTATCACTGATATTTTTTTATTGTAACTACTCATGTAGTCACGTGATTTCTTTGTATTTAAATTTATCTGCGTTCATCTGTGTGAATCTGTGGCTGAGTGGTTGCCATTATTTTAAGCTCGGAATCCGCAAAAGGAGGCAGCTTTGAAATACGAAGGAATGATTATCAGACCTCCGAGTGAGGCTCACAGTCTTTTGCTGCAAGTAACTGTTGGATGTTCACATAATAAGTGTACCTTTTGCTCTGCATATAAAGAGAAGAAATTCAAAATAAAGAAGTTTGATGAGATTGAGGAAGATATACTTGAGGCAAGTCGTTATGGCTCTATTGAAAAGGTGTTTCTCTGTGATGGCGATGCCTTGATTATACCACAGCACAGGCTGATCGAAATTCTTGAGTCTATAAAGCATAATATCAAAGGGCTGAGACAGGTGGGAACTTACGCAAATGCCAAAAGTATACTGCGGAAAACGCCGGACGATCTGTCACAGTTGAGAAAGCTCGGTCTAAAAATAGCCTATCTTGGCGTGGAGACGGGTAATGAAGATTTACTCAAGAAAGTAAAGAAAGGGGCTAATTATGATCAGATGGTGGAGGCCGGGCGGAGGATAAAAGAAGCCGGTATAA
This sequence comes from Pseudomonadota bacterium, assembly GCA_030610915.1. Next base: position 4,762 of record JAUWQS010000121.1, read on the forward strand.
CGCTGTCTGTCACCGTTCTTTTAGGGATCGGCGGTAAAAAGAAGAGCGTGGAGCATGCAATGGATACTGCCAGAATATTGACGGATATTGATCCGGACTATGTGGGGGCGCTGACAGTGATGGTCGTTCCCGGCTCACCATTGCACGAAGAATATAAATCCGGTGCATTTGAGCTTCCGGACACTTTCGGTTTTCTTCAGGAGCTTGGACTCATGGTAGCCAACTCTAACTTTACCAACTGTTTCTTCACATCCAACCATGCATCAAACTACCTGCCAATAAGGGCGATAATGCCTCAAGAAAAAAACGAAACAGTAAAAATGATTTACGATGTTATTAAAGCCGGTGATTCCCGGTCACTCAGGCCGGAATATTTGCGCGCACTCTAAAAGTAGTTTGGGCTGAATGCTGAAGGCTTTTAGTCCCTTAGCTGGGAAACTTGTGCCTGCCTGTGCGTTGCCCGCAGACAGGCAAAAAATGGCTTCGGCGTGAGCGTTCACCCTTCGACAAGCTGAGTCGAACCGCAAAAGAGTTTAGTAACCATTCACCGCAGAGAACACAGAGATGATAAAATAATTAACTTAGGATTAGCTGGAGGGCGGGTGGCATGGACAAACTTGTTTGTCCGTGCGTAACTACTCAGATATGGGCTATTAGTTGCGTTGAAGCGGAAACCCAACAAAAGCCTTTGAGCTTTCAGCTTTAAGCTCTTCCGGCTTGTCCGGGTTAGGTTGTTTTTCCTTCAGCCTTCAGCCTATCTACCGAGGTACATATTATTTTCAGCAAAAAAATCACAGCGTGGATCAAATATCTCTTTCAGAGAAAAGACCGCTCTCATCTCGAAAAGGAGATACAATCCATTATCGACGCTGGAGATATGGACCAGCGATCGGGTGAGATGATACAGAGCATCCTTGATTTCAGAGATACTCTTGTTCGTGAGGTCATGATTTCAAGGACAGAGATGATTGCCATAAACAGTGACGCCACGATTAATGAGATACTC
>JAUWQS010000065.1 GCA_030610915.1 Pseudomonadota bacterium
AACTTTGACGGAGTAGTTGATGAGGTTAAGCCTGAGAAGGGGAAATTAAGGGTTATTGTTAGTATCTTTGGCAGGTCAACACCAGTAGAATTGGATTTTATACAGGTTGTGCAAAGTTGATATAAGCCGTTCACGGCTTGAGACCCGAAACCCGAAACCCGAAACTCAAAACTTGAAACTCGAAGACAGGGTAATGAAAAATGGCAAAAAAGATTGTAACAAGTATAAAGCTTCAAATTCAGGCGGGAAAAGCTTCTCCTGCGCCACCCATAGGGCCGGCCCTGGGTCAGCACGGTGTGAATATTATGGAGTTCTGTAAGGCATACAATGCCATAACGCAGACTCAAGAGGGGATGGTTATACCTGTAGTGATAACTGTATATGCGGATAGATCCTTTACCTTCGTTACTAAAACGCCGCCTACTTCCGTTCTTCTCAAACAGGCGGCCAGGATTGCGAAAGGTTCCGGAGATCCCAAAAGAGAGAAGGTAGGGACGATAACGGCCAGGCAGGCGATGGAGATTGCCGAGTCGAAGTACAGCGATCTTAATGCCGTAGATGTGAAAGGCGCTGTAAAAATTGTGGAGGGAACGGCAAAATCCATGGGAATTGAAGTTATGAGATAGCAGCTTACGATCGTTTCGCTGATCATAAGCAATTTTAAGTGTAACTACTCAGCTTACAGCAGCTTCAGCCTGACTACCTGAGTAGTTACTTTCAAGTGAACAAAACGTTACAAATTTAGGATTTAGTATCTTGCCTAAAATTGAGCATGTTCTTCTGGAGTTCTATAATGTCTAAAAAAGGTAAAAATTTTTTGGTGGCGAAAGAGAAGATTGAAGCTGGAAAAAAGTATTTTCCGAAGGAGGCTTTGGATCTTGTTGTAAGCGCTTCAAGGGCAAAATTTGATGAAACTGTTGATGTGGCTATCAGATTAGGGGTAAATCCCAGACATGCCGATCAGATGGTCCGTGGGAGCGTGGCTCTTCCTAATGGACTGGGAAAATCGGTAAGGGTACTGGTTTTTGCCAAGGGTGATAAAGAAAAAGAAGGTCTTGAAGCGGGAGCTGATATTGCTGGTTCTGATGATATAATTGAAAAGATAAAGGGTGGATGGCTCGAGTTTGACAGGGTTGTTGCCACTCCTGATATGATGGGAAGTGTGGGAAAACTTGGCAAGATCCTGGGCCCGCGTGGGTTAATGCCGAATTCGAAAGTTGGTACTGTGACCTTTGACGTGGGAAGGGTTGTGAAAGAACTAAAGGCGGGTAAGATTGAGTTCAGGGTAGAAAAAGCGGGGATTGTGCATAGTCCGGTTGGTAAGGTTTCTTTTGGTGTGGATAAGTTATTGGAAAATATTCTTGCCCTGGTGGAAGCTATTATAAAATTGAAACCTGTGTCGAGTAAGGGAACTTATCTGAAGAACATATCACTTTCCACTACTATGGGGCCCGGGATAAAAGTGGACCCTCCGGATGTTAGAAATCTATTGAGGTAATAAGTGACAATGTGAATGGTTATGCTAAGAGAATCAATTTGGGTAAGAATGTTATATACTGTTGGCGAAAGACATTTGCGAAATTGTGAATTCAGTGGAAAATGAGTCGGAGACGGCGGGTACAGGATGTTTAAACGACGTGAGTCGGCCTGCGGAGACTATTGAGTAGTGTAAAATTTCTTCCTGTATTGTGTTTCTGACTTTCTGGTAAATCTGGTAAACAAGGGTTTTGAAGTTCGCATAAGGAGAGAAAGGGGGTTAGAGGTAGTTGGATCGAAAAACGAAAGAGAGTGTTGTTGCTGATCTTCATGAGAAACTTAAAAATGTGAAATTTGCGGTTCTTGTGGATTACAGTGGCGTGAATGTTGAGAAGATTACTGCATTGAGAAACAAATTACGCGAGGCTGAGGCCGAAATTCGAGTAGTAAAGAACACTCTCCTAAGAATTGCTTCTAAGGGTACCGATTTTGCGATATTGGAGGAGCACTTCAAGGGACCCCTGGCAATTTCCATGAACTATGGGGATGAAGTGAGGTCGATGAAGGTACTGGTAGATTTTGCCAAAGAGAATCAGGAAGTGGAAATTAAAGTCGGGATGCTGGATGGTAGATTTTTAAGTAGAGAGGAGTTGAATGTTCTGGCTTATCTTCCAGGACGGGATATTCTCCTTGGGAAGTTTTTCTCCCTATTGGTGGCTGCGCAAATTTCACTTGTTAATGTGTTAAGTGGTGTGCCAAGGAGTTTTGTTCAGGTTCTTGAAGCTCATAGGGCAAGAGGATAAAAATACGCAGGAAGGAATGATAAAAATGGCAGATGAGAAGATTACAAAAGAGGATGTCGTAAGATTTATTGAAGGAATGACAGTTCTTGAACTATCGCAGTTTGTAAAGGAGCTGGAAGAGAGGTTTGGTGTGTCTGCGGCTGCTCCGGTGTCTGTTGCTGCTCCCGCGGCAGCCGGTTCAGCTCAGGAAGCTCAAGCGGAAGAACAGAGTGAATTTGATGTTATTCTTACAGGATTCGGCGACCAAAAAATCCATGTTATCAAGGTTGTCAGGGCAGTGACTGGTCTGGGGCTTAAAGAAGCCAAAACCCTGGTTGACAGCGCGCCAAAGCCGGTTAAAGAAGCCGTGTCGAAAGATGAGGCTGAGGATATTAAGAAAAAACTGGAAGAGGTGGGAGCCAGCGTGGAAATCAAGTAAAGGGTTAGTGCTCGAACGAAAAATAGGATTTTTCGTTCAGATCAAGAAAGATGAAAATTTTAACCGCAGGAATACATTAAGTATTTTGAGGATTAAAATTTGAGCCTGACGCAGATATGGGAGAGAAAGACAGTTTTTGTTCAGGCACGAGTTACGCTATCTGCAAGATGGAGGCTACAAGTTGTCTCTCCTTATGGTTCGTGCAAGAATAACTTTACATTTTAAGCGCCGATGCATCCAGGCTGGCTGCGTTGCGAAAGTTCGGAATATGCTTGATATTCCTGCACTTTCGCGCCTTGTCGGCCTGGCGCCTCAACACTTAAAATTGCCAACTTATTTTTGTGCGAACCCTTAGTCGGATAAATTAACTAAATATCTTAAAATCTCAATCCAATCCATCTATTGTAGCGGACAGATGTTCCGACCTTCTTTTTAATTGAGTTCAGTTTCAGGAATTCGAATTTATCAGGTTGGAATCTTCACTTTTCCGTCAGGAAATAGATTGTATAAAAAGGTAACCATGGGTCAGTTTAGAAAGGATTTTGGTCGTATTAGGAAAGTAGTGGATATACCAGATCTTATTGGCGTCCAGAAAAAGTCATACGATGATTTTTTGCAGAAGGATGTTGGCCAGGATAAGAGGGGTAATTTCGGTCTTCAAGCCGCCTTTGGGAGTGTTTTCCCTATTTCGGATTTCAGCGGTAAATGTTCCCTTGAGTTTGTTAGTTATAAAGTAGGAGAGGCCAGATATGATCTGAAAGAGTGCCTTCAGAGGGGTATGACCTATGCCGCTCCTTTGAAAATTGTGGTCAGGCTCGTTGTTTTTGATATTGACAGGGAGAGTACAGGGAAGGCAATCAGGGATATCAAAGAGCAGGAGATTTACTTTGGAGAGATACCATTGATGTCAAGTAATGGCACCTTTATTGTCAATGGAACGGAACGGGTTATAGTCAGCCAGCTTCACAGGTCTCCGGGGATATTTTTTGATCACGACAAAGGGAAAACGCATGCCAGCAGAAAGATCATATATTCAGCCAGGATTATTCCAATCAGGGGTTCCTGGCTGGATATTGAGTTTGATGTCAAGGATATCCTTTATGTCAGAATAGATAGAAGAAGGAAAATGCCGGTGACGATCCTCTTGAAGGCAATGGGGAACACTACAGAGGATATCCTGTCCTACTTTTATGATATTAAAGAAGTATTTCTAAAAGATGATAATACCTATATGTCAGTGGGTAACTTTCTTATTGGGGAGAAAGCGACGGGGGATATTAAGGTTATCGAGACCGGAGAGGTTATTGTAAAGAAGGGAAGAAAAGTTACCAGATCGATTTTGAAAAAGATTGCTGAATTGAATATAGATCGAATGACGATAAGCGATGATGATCTTGTGGGGAAGATATTGTCGGCAGACGTATTGGATCCCGAAACTAATGAGCTTTTGTTGAAGCGCAACGATGAATTGACTGTGGAAAAGTTGGAATTGCTCAGACAAAAGGGTGTTAAGATGCTTCGTTTTATCCATATTGATGAGGATATGGCAAATTCTTCCATCAGGGATACCCTTCTTATCGATAAGGTTGAAACCACTGATGATGCCATAATAGAGATATACAGGAGACTCCGGCCAAGCAATCCACCAACCATGGAGACGGCATACAGGTTCTTCAATAATCTTTTTTTTAGTTCCGATAGTTACGATCTCTCTAATGTGGGAAGGGCTAAGATGAATTACAAACTTGGCCTGGATGTTCCCACGGATATGGCGGTGCTGCGGAACGAAGATATAATTACAGCGGTTAAATATCTCATCAATCTCAAGAATGGCGTGGGTGATTGCAGTGTTGATGACATTGATCATCTGGGCAACAGGAGGGTTAGATCTGTTGGGGAACTTATCGAAAATCAGTACAGAATAGGTCTGATCAGAATGGAACGAGCCATTAAGGAGAAGATGAGCCTTCAGGATGTTGAAACCATGATGCCCCATGATCTTATAAATGCCAAGCCTGTTTCCGCTGTTATCAGTGAGTTTTTTGGCAGCAGTCAACTGTCGCAGTTTATGGATCAAACAAACCCGCTATCGGAAGTTACTCACAAAAGGAGACTGTCCGCTCTCGGTCCTGGAGGACTTACCAGGGAGCGGGCAGGCTTTGAAGTGAGGGATGTTCATTCGTCTCACTACGGCCGGATATGTCCTATTGAAACCCCTGAGGGCCCCAATATAGGTCTGATTGTTTCTCTCAGCACCTTTGCAAGGGTGAATGAATTCGGTTTTATAGAAACGCCGTACAGGGTGGTAAGAGATGGAGAGATTTTGGATGATGTCAGATACTTGACGGCGATGGAGGAGGAAAAATATATTGTAGCTCCGGCAGATACCCCGCTCGATTCAGATGGAAGATTTAGGGATAAACTTATTTCTGCCAGAAGCGGGGAGAATTTTGTTGTTGTTACGCCTGCTGAAGTTGGCCTCATGGATGTGTCACCCAACCAGCTCGTGAGTGTTGCAGCCGGACTTATCCCCTTTTTGGAGCATAATGATGCCAACCGTGCTCTGATGGGTTCTAATATGCAACGGCAGGCAGTGCCGCTTGTAAGACCTGAAAACCCCATCGTTGGCACAGGAATGGAGTCAGTTGTTGCGCGGGACTCCGGCGCTGTTGTTGTGGCAAGAAGGTCCGGTGTTGTAGAGAGTGTAGATGCTTCAAGAATAGTAGTTAAGTGTGATGATGAGAGGAGAGATCAGTTTGATACAGGAGTTGACATATACAACCTGACCAGGTTTCAACGATCCAATCAGGATACATGCTTCAACCACAAACCTGTTGTCAACAATGAAGACAGAGTAAACCGAGGTGATGTAATAGCTGATGGACCTGCCACCGATAATGGGGATCTGGCGCTTGGGAGAAATGTTGTAGTCGCCTTTATGTCCTGGGGGGGGTACAATTATGAAGATTCCATATTGATCAGTGAAAAATTGATAAAGGAGGACATCTATACCTCTATCCATATCGAAGAATTTGAGGCGATGGCCAGGGATACGAAACTTGGTAAGGAGGAAATTACCAGGGATATTCCTAATGTGGGGGAGGATGCCCTTTGGAGCCTGGATGAAAGTGGAATAGTTCGTATAGGGGTGTCGGTGAAGCCGGATGACATTCTGGTCGGTAAGATTACACCTAAGGGGGAGACACAACTATCTCCGGAGGAAAAGTTGCTGCGAGCTATATTTGGCGAGAAGGCAGGTGATGTCAGGGATACGTCTCTGCGTGTGCCGCCCGGTGTTGAAGGTGTAGTGATAGATGCAAAGACTTTTACCCGGAAGGGCACTGAAAAGGATCTCAGGTCCAAGAGTATAGAAGAGGAGGAAATTCAACATCTGTTCAAAGACAGAGATGATGAAATCAGGATTATTACGAATAATTTTAGGGAGAAGATTTCAGGTTTACTAATCGGTAAAACTTCTGCATTTAAGTTGGTTGATCCGAAAAAGAAAAAGACGTTGTTGAAAGAGGGTGAAGAGATTACAGAAGACATATTGAACAAGACACCATTTAGCTTCTGGAACGAGATATCGCTGTTAGATGATGGGACGAACTTGAAAACAGAATTCCTGTTTTCAAGTTTCTTTAAAAAAATTGAGATAGTTGAGACTTCTTTTGATAAAAAGATAGAAAAGTTAAGGAGCGGAGATGAGCTCGCTCCGGGCGTGATCAAAATGATCAAGGTTTATGTTGCCATAAAGAGAAAGCTTTCTGTCGGTGATAAGATGGCTGGAAGGCATGGCAATAAAGGGGTTCTCTCCAGGATACTTCCTGAAGAAGATATGCCATACTTGAGGGATGGCACTCCTGTTGATATAATATTGAATCCACTCGGTGTGCCGTCGCGCATGAATGTGGGGCAGATATTAGAAACCCATCTCGGATGGGCAGCAAAGAGGTTGGGAGAAAAGATAAATTCTTTGTTAGACAAAAATGGCAGTATGGATATTTTAAAGAGGGAGATAAAAAATATATATTCCTCTCCAGAGATTGACAGTTTTATTGACGGGTCTTCCGAGGATGAGATCGAGAAATTTATCAATAGATTAAAAAGTGGCATCCGGATAGCTACGCCGGTTTTTGATGGAGCCGGCGAAGGCGAAATAAAGGATATGCTAAAGCAGGCTGACCTCTTGGAAAGTGGGCGGACCTCACTTTTTGATGGCAGGACCGGAGAACCTTTTGACCAAGAAGTGACTGTGGGAGTGGCTTATATGTTGAAGCTTCACCATCTTGTTGACAATAAGATTCATGCCAGATCCATCGGTCCCTATTCCCTTGTCACACAGCAGCCTCTCGGAGGGAAAGCCCAGTTTGGCGGCCAGAGGTTGGGGGAGATGGAGGTCTGGGCTTTAGAGGCCTATGGCGCTGCCTACTCATTACAGGAGTTTCTTACAGTAAAATCAGACGACGTAGTTGGAAGGACAAGAGTATATGAATCCATTGTTAAAGGGGAACATAGATTTGAAGCGGGAGTTCCCGAGTCCTTTAATGTTCTCGTAAATGAACTGAAAGGGCTCTGCCTTGATGTGGAGTTGGTTGAGGAAGAATAGGAATATCAAAATGAAAAGTAACTACTCAGGTAGATAGACTGAAGGCTGAAGGCTGTTAGTAAAAGCGGGAATACTGCACACTTTGAAACCATGTTTGATGCAAAATCTGCTGTTTCTCTGCCAAAGTGCGGCAATCGTGTTTTTCGGGTACCTTCAGCCTTCAGCCTAAATAGCTTCAGCCTGACTACGTGAGTAGTCACAATGAGAAGTGAGCTGATGAGTTCGACAACTCGCTGAGATTACGTTCTTTTTTTAACCCGAAACTCGAAACCCGAAACCCGAAACCCGGAACTCGAAACTGTTTTAACAGGGAGATATAGCTTAGTGGAAGATATTTTCAGTTTTTTTGAAAAGCCGAAAGATCCTGTAAGATTTAATGCGATAAAGATATTAATAGCCTCGCAGGAGAAGATAC
>JAUWQS010000006.1 GCA_030610915.1 Pseudomonadota bacterium
AACTTTGACGGAGTAGTTGATGAGGTTAAGCCTGAGAAGGGGAAATTAAGGGTTATTGTTAGTATCTTTGGCAGGTCAACACCAGTAGAATTGGATTTTATACAGGTTGTGCAAAGTTGATATAAGCCGTTCACGGCTTGAAACTTGAAATTGGAAACCCGAAACTCAAAACTTGAAACTCGAAACTCGAAGATAGGGTAATCAAAATGGCAAAAAAGATTGTAGCAAGTATAAAACTTCAAATTCAGGCGGGGAAAGCTTCTCCTGCGCCACCCATAGGGCCTGCCCTGGGCCAGCACGGCGTGAATATTATGGAGTTCTGTAAGGCATACAATGCCATAACGCAGAATCAAGAGGAGACGATTATACCTGTAGTGATAACTGTATATGCGGATAGATCCTTTACCTTCGTTACTAAAACGCCACCTACTTCCGTTCTTCTCAAGCAGGCGGCCAAGATTGCGAAGGGTTCCGTAGATCCCAAAAGAGAGAAGGTAGGGACGATAACGGCCAGGCAGGCGATGGAGATTGCCGAGTTGAAATACAGTGACCTTAATGCCGTAGATGTGGAAGGCGCTGTAAAAATTGTGGAGGGAACGGCAAAATCCATGGGAATTGAAGTTATGAGATAGCAAGTTATGATCGTTTCGCTGATCATAAGCAATTTCAAGTGAACAAAACTTTACAAATTTAAGATTTGGGATCTTGCCTAAAATTGAAAAAGTTCTTCTGGAGTTCTATAATGTCTAAAAAAGGTAAAAATTTTTTGGTGGCGAAAGAGAAGATTGAAGCTGGAAAGAAGTATTCCCCGAATGAGGCTTTGGATCTTATTGTAAGCGCTTCAAGGGCAAAATTCGATGAAACTGTTGATGTGGCCATTAGATTAGGGGTAAATCCCAGACATGCGGATCAGATGGTCCGTGGGAGCGTGGCTCTTCCTAACGGACTGGGGAAATCGGTGCGGGTACTGGTTTTTGCCAAGGGTGATAAAGAAAAAGAAGGTCTTGAAGCGGGTGCTGATATTGCCGGGTCCGATGATATAATTGAAAAGATAAAGGGTGGGTGGCTCGAGTTTGACAGAGTTGTCGCCACTCCTGATATGATGGGAAGCGTGGGAAAACTTGGCAAGATACTGGGTCCGCATGGGCTAATGCCTAATCCGAAGGTTGGTACTGTGACCTTTGACGTGGGAAGGGTTGTGAAAGAACTGAAGGCGGGGAAGATTGAGTTCAGGGTAGAAAAAGCGGGGATTGTGCATAGTCCGGTTGGTAAGGTTTCTTTTGGCGTGGAGAAGTTATTGGAAAATATTCTTGCCCTGGTGGGAGCTATTATAAAATTGAAACCTGTGTCGAGTAAGGGGACTTATCTGAAGAGCATATCACTTTCCACTACAATGGGGCCCGGAATAAAAGTGGACCCTCTGGATGTTAGAAATCTGTTTGGGTAATAAGCGCTTACCGCACTTGCACTGCAAGTATATTTTATGTACTCGTAAAAAGGCGGTTTTGCTTGCTCAGAGAAGCATTTTGGGTATGAACGCTATGTTGCTCGCGAAAGATTTTTGCGAGATTGTAAATTTAGTGGGAAAAGAGTCGGAGACAGTGGGTACAAGATGTTTAAACGATGTGAGTCGGCCTGCGGAGACTATTGAGTAGTGTAAAATTTCTTCCTGTATTATGTTTCTGACTTTCTGATAAATATAAGGGTCTTGAAGTTCGCACAAGGAGAGAAAAGGGGGTTAGAGGTAGTTGGATCGAAAAATGAAAGAGAGGGTTGTTGCTGATCTTCACGAGAAACTTAAAAATGTGAAATTTGCGGTTCTTGTGGATTACAGTGGTGTGAATGTTGAGCAGATTACTGCATTGAGAAACAAATTACGCGAGGTTGAGGCCGAATTTCGAGTAGTAAAGAACACTCTCATGGGAATTGCTTCTACTGGTACCGATTTTGTGATATTGGAGGAGCATTTCAAGGGGCCCATGGCAATTTTAATGAACTATGGGGATGAAGTGAGGTCGATGAAGGTACTGGTAGATTTTGCCAAAGAGAATCAGGAAGTGGAAATTAAAGCCGGGATGCTGGATGGTAGATTTTTAAGTAGAGAAGAGTTGAATGTTCTGGCTTATCTTCCCGGACGAGATATTCTCCTTGGGAAGATTCTCTCCATGTTGGTGGCTGCGCAAGTTTCACTTGTTAATGTATTAAGTGGTGTCCCAAGGAGTTTTGTTCAGGTTCTTGAAGCTCATAGGGCAAGAGGATAAAAATACTCAGGAAGGAATGATAAAAATGGCAGATGAGAAGATTACAAAAGAGCATGTCGTAAGTTTTATTGAAGGAATGACAGTTCTTGAACTATCGCAGTTTGTAAAGGAGCTGGAAGAGAGGTTTAGTGTGTCTGCGGCTGCTCCGGTGTCTGTTGCTGCTCCCGCGGCAGCCGGTTCAGCTCAGGAAGCGGAAGAAAAGAGTGAATTTGATGTTATTCTTACAGGATTCGGCGACCAGAAAATCCATGTTATCAAGGTTGTCAGGGCAGTGACGGGTCTGGGGCTTAAAGAAGCCAAAACCCTGGTTGACAGCGTACCAAAACCGGTTAAAGAAGCCGTGGCGAAAGATGAGGCTGAGGATATTAAGAAAAAACTGGAAGAAACGGGAGCCAGCGTGGAGATCAAGTAAAGGGTTAGTGTCCGAACGAAAAACAGGATTTTTCGTTCGGATCAGGGAAGGCGAAAATTTTAACCACAGGAATACATTGAGTATCTTGAGGATTAAAGTTTGAGTTTGACGCAAATATGGGCGAAAAAGACAGTTTTCGTTCAGGCAAGAGTTACGCTATCTGCACGGTGGAGGCTGCGAGTTGTCTCTCCTCCGTCGGATAAATTAACTGAATATCTTAAAATTTCAATCCAATCCACTTACAGCGGACAGATGTTCCGGCCTTCTTTTGAATTGAGTCCAGTTTCAGGGATTCGAATTTTTCAGGTTGGAGTCTTTACTTTTCCGTCAGGAGATAGACCGTATAAAAAGGTACACCATGGGTCAGCTTAGAAAGAATTTTGGTCGTATTAGGAAGGTAATGGATATACCATATCTTATTGACGTCCAGAAAAAGTCATACGATGATTTTTTGCAGAGGGATGTTGCCCCGGATAAGAGGGGTAATTTAGGTCTTCAAGCCGCCTTTAGGAGTGTTTTCCCTGTTTCTGATTTAAGCGGCAAATGTTCCCTCGAGTTTGTTAGTTATAAAGTAGGAGAGACCAGACATGATCTGAAAGAGTGCCTTCAGAGTGGCATGACTTATGCCGCTCCTTTGAAAATTGTGGTCAGGCTTGTTGTTTTTGATATTGACAGGGAGGGTACAGGGAAAGCAATCAGGGATATCAAAGAGCAGGAGATTTACTTTGGAGAGATGCCATTGATGTCAAGTAATGGCACCTTTATTGTCAATGGAACGGAACGGGTTGTAGTCAGCCAGCTTCACAGGTCTCCGGGGATATTCTTTGATCATGACAAAGGAAAAACGCATACCAGCGGGAAGCTCATATATTCAGCCAGAATTATTCCAATCAGGGGTTCCTGGCTGGATCTTGAGTTTGATGTCAAGGATCTCCTTTATGTCAGAATAGACAGAAGAAGGAAGATGCCGGTGACGATCCTCTTGAAGGCAATGGGGAATACTACAGAGGGTCTCCTGTCCTACTTTTATAATATTAAAGAAGTATTTCTAAAAGATGATAATACCTATATGTCGCTGGGCGACTTTCCTGTTGGTGAGAAAGCGATGGGGGATATTAAGGTTATTGAGACCGGAGAGGTTATTGTAAAGAAGGGAAGAAAAGTTACCAGATCGATTTTGAAAAAGATCGCTGAATTGAATATAGATCGAATGACGATAAGCGATGATGATCTTGTGGGGAAGATATCGTCGGCAGACGTATTGGATCCAGAAACTGATGAGCCGTTGTTGAAGTGCAACGATGAATTGACTGTGGAAAACCTGGAATTGCTCAGACAAAAGGGTGTTGAGAGGCTTCGTTTTATCCATCTTGAGGATGTGGCAAATGCTTCGATCAGGAATACCCTTCTGATCGATAAGGTTGAAACCACTGATGATGCCATAATAGAGATATACAGGAGACTTCGGCCAAGCAATCCACCAACCATGGAGATGGCATACAAGTTCTTCAATAATCTTTTTTTTAGTTCAGATAGTTATGATCTCTCCAAGGTGGGAAGGGCTAAAATGAATTACAAACTTGGCCTGGATGTTCCTGTGGGTATGGCGGTGCTGCGGAATGAAGATATAATGACAGCGGTTAAATATCTCATCGATCTCAAGAATGGCGTGGGTGATTGCAGTGTCGATGACATTGATCATCTGGGCAACAGGAGGGTTAGATCCGTTGGTGAGCTTATCGAAAATCAGTACAGAATAGGCCTGGTCAGAATGGAACGAGCCATTAAGGAGAAGATGAGCCTTCAGGATGTTGAAACCATGATGCCCCATGATCTTATAAATGCCAAGCCTGTTTCAGCTGTTGTCAATGAGTTTTTCATTAGCAGTCAACTGTCGCAGTTTATGGCTCAGACAAACCCGCTGTCGGAAGTTACGCACAAAAGGAGACTGTCCGCTCTCGGTCCTGGAGGACTTACCAGGGAGCGGGCAGGTTTTGAGGTGAGGGATGTCCATTCGTCTCACTACGGCCGAATATGCCCTATTGAAACCCCTGAGGGCCCCAATATAGGTCTGATTGTTTCTCTCAGTACCTTTGCGAAGGTGAATGAATTCGGTTTTATAGAAACGCCGTACAGGGTGGTAAGAGATGGAAAGGTTTTGGATGATGTCAGATACTTGACGGCGATGGAGGAGGAAAAATATATCGTAGCCCAGGCAAATACACCGCTCGATTCAGATGGAAGATTTGGTAATAAACTTATTTCTGCCAGAAGCGGGGATAATTTTGTTGTTGTTCCGCCTGCTGAAGTTGACCTCATGGACGTATCACCCAGTCAGCTCGTGAGTGTTGCGGCCGGGCTTATCCCCTTTTTGGAACATAATGATGCCAACCGTGCTCTGATGGGTTGTAATATGCAGCGGCAGGCGGTGCCGCTTGTAAGACCTGAAAACCCTATCGTGGGTACGGGAATGGAGTCAGTTATTGCGCGGGACTCCGGCACCGTTGTTCTGGCAAGAAGGTCCGGTGTTGTGGAGAGTGTGGATGCTTCAAGAATAGTGGTTAAGTGTGATGATGAGATGAGAGATCAGTTTGATACAGGAGTTGACATATACAACCTGACCAAGTTTCAACGATCCAACCAGGATACATGCTTTAACCACAAACCTGTTGTCAACAACGGAGATAGAGTAAACCGAGATGATATAATAGCTGATGGACCTGCCACCGATAATGGGGATCTGGCGCTTGGGAGAAATATTGTAGTCGCCTTTATGTCCTGGGGGGGATACAATTATGAAGATTCCATATTGATCAGTGAAAGATTGATAAAGGAGGACATCTATACCTCTATCCATATTGAAGAATTTGAGGTGATGGCCAGGGATACGAAACTCGGTAAGGAGGAAATTACCAAGGATATTCCCAATGTGGGAGAGGATGCCCTTTGGAGCCTGGATGAAAGTGGAATAGTTCGTATAGGGGTGTCGGTGAAGCCGGATGATGTTCTTGTCGGCAAGATTACGCCTAAGGGGGAAACACAACTATCTCCTGAGGAAAAGTTGCTGCGAGCCATATTTGGCGAGAAGGCAGGTGATGTCAGGGATACGTCTCTGCGTGTGCCGCCCGGTGTTGAAGGTGTGGTGATAGATACAAAGACATTTACACGCAAGGGAACGAAAAAGGATAGCAGGTCACAGAGTATAGAAGATGAGGGAATTGAGCATCTGCTCAAAGACAGAGATGATGAAATAAGGATTATTACGGATAATGTCAGGGACGAGATTTCAGGTTTACTAATCGGTAAGACTTCTGCATCTAAGCTGGTTGATCCAAAAAAGAAAAAGACGTTGTTGAAAGAGGGCGAAGAGATTACCGAAGACATATTGAACAAGACACCATTTAGCTCCTGGAACGAGATATCGCTGTTAGATGATGGGACGAACGAGAAAACGGAATCTCTGTTCTCTCGTTTCTTTAAAAAAATTGAGATAGTTGAGACTTCTTTTGATAAAAAGATAGAAAAGTTAAAGAGCGGAGATGAGCTCGCTCCGGGCGTGATAAAAATGATCAAGGTTTATGTTGCCATAAAGAGAAAGCTTTCTGTCGGCGATAAGATGGCCGGAAGGCATGGCAATAAAGGGGTTCTCTCCAGGATACTTCCTGAAGAAGATATGCCATATCTGAGTGATGGCACTCCTGTTGATATAATATTGAATCCACTTGGTGTGCCATCGCGCATGAATGTGGGGCAGATATTAGAAACCCATCTTGGGTGGGCGGCAAAGGGATTGGGAGAAAAGATAAATTCTTTGTTCGACAAAAATGGCAGTGTGGATCTTTTTAAGGGGGAGATAAAAAAAATATATTCCTCTCCAGAGATTGACAGTTTTATTGACGGGTCTTCCGAGGAGGAGATCGGGAAATTTATCAATAGATTAAAAAGTGGCATCCGGATAGCTACGCCGGTTTTTGATGGAGCCGGCGAAGGCGAGATAAAAGATATGCTAAAGCAGGCTGATCTCCCGGAAAGTGGACAGACCTTACTCTTTGATGGCAGGACCGGCGAGCCCTTTGATAAGGAAATAACTGTGGGAGTTGCTTATATGTTGAAGCTCCATCATCTTGTTGACAATAAGATTCACGCCAGATCCATTGGCCCCTATTCCCTTGTCACACAGCAGCCTCTCGGAGGTAAAGCTCAGTTTGGAGGCCAGAGGTTGGGGGAGATGGAGGTCTGGGCTTTAGAGGCCTATGGCGCTGCCTACTCATTGCAGGAGTTTCTTACAGTAAAATCAGACGATGTAGTTGGAAGGACAAGAGTATATGAATCCATTGTTAAAGGGGAACATAGATTTGAAGCTGGAGTTCCCGAGTCCTTTAATGTTCTCGTCAATGAGTTGAAAGGGCTCTGCCTCGATGTGGAGTTGATTGAGGAAGAGTAGAAATATTAAAATGAAAAATGAACTGATGAGTTCGACAACTTGCTGAGATTACATTCTTTTTTAACTCGAAACCCGAAACCCGAAACTCGAAACTGTTTTAACAGGGAGATATAGCTTAGTGGAAGATATTTTCAGTTTTTTTGAAAAGCCGAAAGATCCTGTAAGATTTAATGCGATAAAGATATTAATAGCCTCGCAGGAGAAGATACTTTCGTGGTCTCATGGGGAGGTTAAAAAACCTGAAACAATAAATTACAGGACGTTCAAGCCGGAGAAGGACGGGCTCTTCTGCGCGAAGATATTCGGTCCGGTCAAAGATTACGAGTGTCTCTGCGGCAGATATAAAAGAATGAAACACAGGGGGGTTGTCTGCGAGAAGTGTGGTGTTGAGGTTATCCAGTCAAAGGTTCGCAGAGAGAGAATTGGACATATAACCTTAGCGGCGCCTGTGGCCCATATCTGGTTTCTTAAGAGTCTTCCCAGCCGAATAGGGAATGTGCTTGATTTGACCCTTAAAGAACTTGAAAGGGTGCTCTATTTTGAGTCCTGGATCGTGTTGGATCCGAAAAATACGTCTTTGAAAAAAAAGGAGGTCGTTTCAGAGGAAAGGTATTCGGAGTTAAAGGAGGAATATGGCTCAGATGCCTTTGAGGCAGGAATAGGCGCTGAGGCTGTCAGAAAACTTCTCGAAGAGGTCGATTTAAATAAACTGGATGAGGAACTCAGGACAGGGTTGAAGACAGTCACATCTGAAACCAAAATGAAAAAACTGGCGAAAAGGTTAAAAATTGTCAATGCCCTTAGAGAATCAGGAAACAGACCTGAATGGATGGTTCTAACGGTTTTGCCTGTAATTCCTCCCGAACTGCGGCCCCTTGTGCCCCTTGAGGGCGGTCGTTTTGCCACATCGGACCTCAACGATCTTTACAGGAGGGTCATAAACAGAAATAATCGCCTGAAGCGTTTGCAGGAGCTCTTGGCGCCGGAAATTATCATAAGGAACGAGAAAAGAATGCTGCAGGAAGCAGTCGATGTCCTCTTTGATAATGGCAGTAGAGGAAGAGCGATTACCGGTTTTAATAAGAGACCGCTTAAATCCCTGTCGGATATGCTGAAGGGAAAGCATGGAAGGTTTAGACAGAATCTTCTCGGCAAGAGAGTCGATTACTCAGGGAGATCAGTAATTACAGTAGGTCCCGATCTGAGATTGCACCAATGCGGACTTCCTGAAAAGATGGCGCTGGAACTCTTCAAGCCTTTCATTTATAATAAGCTTGAGGAGAAAGGCTATGTCACTACCGTGAAGAGCGCCAAGAAGATGGTCGAAAAAGAGTCTCCAGAGGTGTGGGATGCATTGGGTGAAGTTGTTCGTGAATATCCTGTTTTGCTGAATCGTGCCCCAACATTGCACAGACTTGGTCTTCAGGCTTTTGAGCCTGTGCTGATACAGGGGAAGGCGATACAGCTTCACCCTCTGGTCTGTCCCGCATTTAATGCTGATTTTGACGGCGATCAGATGGCTGTTCATGTGCCACTGTCAATTGAAGCGCAGACGGAAGCCAGGGTTCTTATGATGTCCACAAATAACATCCTTTCCCCGGCTAACGGCAAGCCGATTATTGTTCCTGGTCAGGATATTGTTCTCGGTATATATTATATGACCAGATTCAAGGATCATGTTGAAGGAGAAGGGATGGTTTTTTCCTGTCCCGATGAGGTAAGGAGCGCCTTCGATAATGGTGTAGTTGCTCTTCATGCAAAGATTAAGGTTCGGGTTGGCGGCAAACTTACGGACACAACAGCAGGAAGAGTTTTACTTTATGAGATTGTTCCGGAAGAGATTCCTTTTGATATCATCAACAGGGTTATGAATAAGAAGGCGCTTGCAGACCTCATTGACTACTGCTATAGATCTTGCGGGGATAAGGCAACGGTATTGCTTGCGGATAGATTGAAGGATATTGGTTTTGTATTTGCCACAAAGTCCGGGGCATCGTTTGCAATGGATGATATGGTTGTGCCTGCCAGTAAAAAAAATATTGTTGCAAAGGCTGATGAAGATGTCCTGGAGATTCAAAAGCAGTATATGGATGGCCTTATTACTGATGGGGAACGTTACAACAAGGTCATAGATATCTGGGCACAGGCTACTGAGAGAGTTGCGGATGAGATGCTTGGAGCTATCGGAACAGAAGAAATAGAGGGGATTGATGGCAAGAAGGAGAAAATAGAGAGTTTTAATCCTATTTATATGATGGCTGATTCAGGCGCAAGAGGGAGCGCCGCCCAGATAAGACAGCTTGCAGGGATGAGGGGATTGATGGCAAAACCATCGGGGGAAATTATTGAAACCCCGATTACCGCAAACTTCAAGGAAGGTCTATCAGTGCTCCAGTATTTTATTTCTACGCATGGCGCCAGAAAAGGACTTGCCGATACTGCCCTTAAAACAGCAAATTCAGGGTATCTTACCAGAAGACTTGTCGATGTGGCGCAGGATTGTATTATTACCGAGGATGATTGCGGGACGATCGACGGAATCTATGTCTCCGCCCTGCTGGAAGGTGGGGAGATCATAGAAACGGCAGGTGAGCGTGTTTTAGGGAGGGTTGTCCTGGATGATGTCAAAGATCCTTTCACTGGAGAGATCCTGGTAAAGGCGAAGCAGGAAATTGATGAAACTCTGGCTGAGAAGATTGATATGGCCGGTATAGAAAAGGTCAGGACAAGATCTGTTCTGACCTGTAATTCGAGGCATGGCGTCTGTGCCAGATGTTATGGGAGGGATCTTTCCCATGGGCACCTGGTAAATATTGGCGAGGCAGTCGGCATCATTGCGGCCCAATCCATTGGTGAGCCGGGGACCCAGTTAACTATGAGGACTTTCCATATCGGTGGAACCGCAAAGTTTGAAGAGCACTCTACTCTTGAGGCGAGACATGATGGCACCATAAAATTTGTGAATCTCCATACGGTCGTCGGGGGCGAAGGGAAAGATATTGTGGCGATGAACAGAAACGGAGAGGTTCACGTACTGGATAAGAAGGCAAGAAGCCGCGGCAAGTATTCTGTTCCTTATGGAGCACATCTGAAGGTGAATGATGGCCAGGAGGTAGAGGTAGGAACCCTGATCGCAGAATGGGATCCTTTTTCTATTCCGGTTCTTTCGGAAGTTAGCGGGATAATAAAATTTGGGGATATTGTCGAAGGGGTCACCATGAAGGAACAGGTTGATGAGGCGACCGGTCTTTCCAGGAAGGTCATTGTTGAAGACAGGGATTCAAATTTGCGTCCGAGGATATCAATAAAGGATAATGAAGGAAAGACAGTTAAGATACCCGGAACGAAGAGGGTGGTGGCGAGGTACCAGCTGTCAGTTGGCGCGAATATCGTCGTTTCAGAGGGCGATTTTGTACATTCCGGTGATATTATTACCAAGATTCCCAGGGAGACCACGAAAACAAAAGATATTACAGGAGGACTTCCCAGGGTGGCGGAGCTCTTTGAGGCGCGAAAGCCGAAGGAATACGCTGTAATAGCAGAAATCGACGGGGCAGTTTCTTTTGCCAAGGATGTTAAGGGGAAACGGAAAGTTGTTATAACTCCCGATGTTGGTGACAGTAGGGAGTATCTGATCCCCAAAGGGAAACATATAGGTGTACAGGAGGGTGACAGGGTTGTGTCCGGTGAACCACTTATGGATGGATCCAGGAATCCTCATGATCTACTTTCCATCAAAGGGGAAAAGGAGTTGGCCAGGTATCTGGTTGATGAAGTGCAGGAAGTTTACAGACTGCAGGGAGTCAAGGTTAATGACAAGCATATAGAGATTATTGTGAGCCAGATGCTTCGTAGAATTAAAGTGATACAGCCGGGCGACACTTCTTTACTAACGGATGAGCAGGTTGAAAAACACAGGTTTGAAGAGGAAAATGAAAGGGTTGTCGCCCAGGGTGGCAATCCGGCAATAGGAGAACCGATGCTTTTGGGGATTACCAAGGCATCTTTGAACACCAAGAGCTTTATTTCAGCGGCATCCTTTCAGGAGACGACGCGCGTTCTCACAGAGGCCAGTTTGTCAGGGAAGGTGGATTATCTCAGGGGTCTCAAGGAAAATGTGATAATGGGAAGGTTGATCCCTGCAGGAACAGGCATTGAGATGTATAAGAAACTGGGAATCAGGGTTGAGGATAAAGAAGGATTAGATGAAGAAAAGGCGAAAGAGAGCGAGAAAACTCTTGACATACAAGTTGCGAATTGATAGAGAATCAAGTTTCGTATTTAGATAACAGGTGCGGGAGGGGTGATGCCTACAATAAATCAACTGGTGAGGAAGGGTAGAAGAAAGATAGAGAAGAAGAAGAAGACACCTGCGCTTGCCGGGTCTTCGCAGAGAAGAGGTGTTTGTGTCAGAGTTTATACCTCTACACCCAAGAAACCAAACTCTGCCTTGAGGAAGGTTGCGAGAGTGCGCCTTACCAGCGGTTACGAGGTTACTTCATATATACCGGGAATTGGGCATAATCTTCAGGAACATTCTGTTGTCCTTCTTAGGGGGGGCAGGGTAAAGGATCTTCCCGGCGTCAGGTATCAAATAGTAAGAGGTACGCTCGATGCCATGGGTGTTCAGGATAGAAAACAGAGTAGATCGAAATATGGGGTTAAAAAACCAGCGTGATCTTGTGTCAAACTCAGGTTGTTTAGGCTGAAGGCTAAAGGCTGTTAGGTTGTTTTTCCTTCACCCTGTAGCCTATTTACTGGCCTGATGTTTGCGGTTGTAGGGGGCGGATTTATCCGCTCCGTCCGGCTTTAGGGTTTCCTACAGTTTTTAGGTTTACTCGAATTTATTGAGAAGTTACACTTTGATTACGTCGACCACTTGAACCGTGAACCGTTGAACCCATTAAGGATAGAAAGATGCCGAGGAGAAGAGAGGTAGCAAAGAGAAAGGTACTGCCGGATCCCAAGTATAATAACGAGCTTGTGGCGAAGTTTATAAATAATCTGTTGATGAAGGGTAAGAAGAGTCTTGCTGAAGCTATACTTTATGGAGCTTTTGATATTATTGATGAAAAAGCAAAGGAGCCTCCGATTGAGGTTTTTGAACGGGCGGTTAGTAATGTTAAGCCTGTCCTGGAGGTTAAGTCTCGGAGAGTAGGGGGTTCTACTTATCAAGTGCCAACGGAGGTATCGAGTAATAGAAGAGTTTATTTGGCGATTAAGTGGTTGATAGATAATGCAAGAAAACGTGCCGGCAAGAGCATGAAGACAAAGTTAGCCGCCGAGTTTATTGATGCTGCAAGTAACAGAGGAGCCTCGGTTAAGAAAAGGGAAGATGTACACAAAATGGCTGAGGCGAATAAAGCTTTTGCGCATTACAGATTCTAAAGGGTAGCAGTTATCGGTGATAGGTTAAATTGGCACGTTTTTTCCCCTTGAATAATATCCGCAATATCGGAATTATGGCTCATATAGATGCGGGCAAGACCACCACAACGGAGCGGATGTTGTATTATACTCAGGAATCTTATAAGATGGGAGAGGTTCATGATGGCACCGCTGTCATGGACTGGATGGAACAGGAGCAGGAAAGAGGGATTACGATAACCTCTGCGGCTACCGTATGTACTTGGCGAAATAATTGCGTAAATATAATAGATACGCCGGGTCACGTTGACTTCACTGTAGAGGTTGAAAGGTCTTTGAGAGTCCTAGATGGCGCTGTTGCCGTCTTTTGCGGTGTTGGTGGAGTAGAACCCCAGTCAGAGGCGGTCTGGAGGCAGGCTGACAGATACAATGTACCGCGCATAGCCTTTATCAATAAGATGGATAGAGTGGGTGCGGATTTTGGGAAGGTCGTTTCTGCCATCAGAGAAAGGTTGGCCGCAAATCCCGTTCCGGTACAGCTTCCCATAGGGAAAGAAGAGGAGTTTAAGGGGGTTATTGATCTTATTCGTATGCAGGCAATTTATTATGACCAGGATACCCTTGGAAGTGAGTTCAGGGTAGGTGAAATTCCCCCCGAGATGGGGGATGCCTCTCGTGAATATAGAGAAAAACTGATTGAGAGCCTCGCTGATTATGACGAGGAGCTGATGGGGAAATACCTCAATGACGAAGCTCTTTCATATGAAGAAATAACAAGGGCTATCAGAAAAGAGACACTTTCTCTAAAAGTAATACCTGTTCTGTGTGGTTCTGCTTTCAAGAATAAAGGTGTGCAGCCTCTTCTGGATGCTGTGGTAGATTTTCTCCCATCGCCTTTGGATCGGCCTCCTGTGATTGGAAAGGGTCTCGACGGGGAAGATATTGAAAGAGTCGCCGGCGATGATTCGCCGTTTTCAGCCCTTGCCTTCAAGATTATGACCGATCCTTTTGTTGGTCAGTTGACTTATTTTAGAGTCTATTCCGGTGTCTTGAAAGCGGGTTCATATGTATACAATTCGTCTAAAAGAAAAAGGGAGAGAATTGGACGATTGCTTAAGATGCATGCCAATAAAAGGGAGGAGATCAAGGAAGTTCGCACAGGTGATATTGTCGCGGCTGTTGGTTTGAATTCGACCTCCACGGGGGATACGATAACCGATCTCGCTCATCCATTGATATTGGAGATGCTTGAATTTCCTGAACCTGTTATTGCTGTGGCGATAGAGCCTAAAACAAGAGCAGATGAAGAAAAATTGGATGGCGCTCTGCAAAAAATCGCCAGGGAGGATCCTTCCTTCAAGGTCAAGGTGGAACAGGAAACAGGTCAAACTTTGATTTCAGGAATGGGGGAGTTGCACCTCGAGATTATCGTTGACAGGCTTAGGAGGGAGTTTGATCTTGGAGCAAATATCGGCAGTCCTCAGGTGGCTTACAAGGAGACGATTAGAAAGCACATTCGATCGGAAGGAAAATTTGTCAAGCAGTCAGGAGGTAGAGGGCAATATGGTCACGTGGTGTTAGAGATTGAGCCGAATGAGCCGGGTCAGGGTTTTGAATTCAGAAATAAAATTGTTGGGGGGGTTATTCCCAGGGAGTATATACCGGCAACAGAAAAAGGTGTTGTTGAGGCAATGGAAGAGGGGATAATCGCTGGTTATCCTGTTGTGGATGTCGTTGTAAGTTTGGTTGACGGTTCCTTTCATGAAGTCGATTCATCGGAGATAGCATTTAAGATAGCGGGTTCGATGGGATTCAAAGATGGCGGAAGAAAGGCTCACCCTGTGCTTCTGGAGCCGGTTATGTCTGTTGAGATTGTGGCTCCTTCGGAATACATGGGAGATGTAATCGGCAACATCACGTCCAGGAGGGGAAAGATTGTCAGCATTGAGTCGAGGCCTGGTCTGGAGGCTATAAACGCAGAGGTTCCTCTGGCGGAGATGTTTGGTTATGCGACTGATTTAAGGTCGAAGACTCAGGGGAGGGCCACCTATTCGATGCATTTTCTTAATTATAGCGCAATATCTGAGCGGTTGGCGAAGGAGATAATTGAGAAAAACTTAAATTGACATGGCATTAAAAAAGTGGGATAAGCAAACCAGTTATTTTATCTTAAGGGGGTAAGGGAGATGGCCAAGAAGAAGTTTGAGAGAACAAAGCCACATCTAAATATAGGCACAATAGGTCACGTGGATCACGGCAAGACAACATTGACGGCCGCAATTACGAAACATCTGGCCACAAAAGGATTGGCGGAATATATGCCTTTTGATTCAATCGATAATGCGCCGGAAGAGAAAGAAAGGGGTGTGACGATCAATATTGCCCATGTGGAATATGAGACGGCAAAGAGGCATTATGCCCATGTTGACTGCCCCGGACACGCTGACTATATAAAAAATATGATTTCCGGAGCGGCTCACATGGATGGCGCTATTCTGGTAGTGGCTGCATCCGATGGGCCCATGCCTCAGACGAGAGAACACATCCTTCTGGCGAGGCAGGTCCAGGTTCCCTATCTCGTGGTCTATATGAACAAGATTGATCTGGTTGATGATCCCGAGCTGCTTGATCTTGTGGAGCTTGAAATGAGGGATCTCCTGAATGAATATGATTTTCCGGGTGATGATATACCGATTATCAGGGGATCAGCCCTTAATGCCCTTGAGAGTGATGACCCGGATTCCGAAGATGCTAAGTCTGTATGGGAATTGCTGAATGCTGTTGATGAGTACGTTCCTGAACCTGTGCGTGATCTGGATAAACCGTTTCTAATGCCTATTGGGGATGTTTTCAGTATATCCGGTCGTGGCACTGTGGTTACCGGCAGAGTGGATCGAGGTATAATTAGAACGGGAAATGAAGTGGAGATTGTAGGTATCAGGCCAACCATTAAGACGGTGTGTACCGGTGTCGAGATGTTTCGCAAGACATTAGACGAAGGGCGGGCGGGTGATGATGTAGGCGTGCTTCTCAGGGGCACCAAGAGGGAAGATGTTGAAAGAGGGCAGGTTGTGGCAATCCCCGGGTCAATTACTCCTCATACAAAATTTAAGTCGACTGTCTATGTGTTGACCAAGGAAGAAGGCGGGAGACATACGCCTTTCTTCGCAGGTTATCGTCCTCAGTTTTATTTCAGGACGACAGATGTAACAGGGATTGTCACGCTTCCAGAAGGTGTTGAGATGGTTATGCCTGGCGATAATGTAAACATTGAGGTTCAGCTTATTATGCCTATTGCTATGGAAGGACAACTCAGGTTCGCCATCCGTGAGGGCGGTAGAACCGTTGGCGCGGGCGTTGTGAGTGAGATCATAGAATGATGGAAAATCAAAAAATAAGAATTCGCCTTAAGGCCTATGATTATAAATTGCTGGATCGATCTGTAGAAGATATTGTTGATACAGTCAGAAGAACAGGCGCTCGTATAGCCGGCCCAATACCCTTGCCCACAGTAATAAGAAAATACTGTGTTAATAGATCACCTCATGTCGATAAGAAGTCGAGGGAACAATTTGAAATAAGGACGCACAAAAGGCTGGTTGATATCATTGAACCGACACAGGCAACCGTGGATGCTCTCATGAAGCTTGATCTTTCTTCCGGTGTTGATGTTGAGATAAAGTTGTAATTATCGAAATGTATCGAGACGGATTTTCAGGAAAATCCGTCTCTCTTTTTTGTCATAGGATGCCTGTGGAAATAGAGTTTAGATATTAGGAATTGTCAGATATGGAAAAAGGACTAATAGGCAGGAAGTTGGGGATGACACAGATATTTTCAGGGGATGGTATGACTGTTCCGGTTACAGCCATCGAGTTGGGGCCTTGTGTGATCACTCAAAAAAAGACCAGGGAGATTGATGGTTATGATGCCATGCAGTTGGGCTTTGGACGGACGAAACAGAAGAATGTTACAATGCCGGTACAGGGGCATTTAAGGAAGACAGGCAGTGTTTTTTTTCAGATATTAAGGGAATTCAGAACGATCTCACCCACTGATTATGAAGAGGGGCAGGAACTGAAAGCTGATATTTTTGAAGTAGGTGAGTCTGTTGATATAGTTGGAAAAAGTAAAGGGAAAGGCTTTGCGGGTGTAGTGAAACGATATGGTTTCAGAGGAGGTAGGGCAACCCATGGTTCTATGTTTCATCGGGCTCCTGGATCCATGGGAGCCAGCGCGTATCCTTCAAGAGTCTTTAAAGGCAAGAAACTTCCCGGACATATGGGTAACAGGAGAAAGACGGTACAAAATCTCATTGTTGCAGATGTAATGCCGGAAAGAAATTTGATTTTGGTTAAAGGGGCGGTTCCGGGGAGTAGAAACAGCATTGTTCTCGTTAAGAGTTCGATTAAAAAGCGTGGTTAAGTTGTAACTACTCAGCCACAGATTCACATAGATAAACGTAGCTTAGGTTTAAATACAAAGAAATCGCTGGACTACGTGAGTAGTTGCAATAAAAGAAAAAATACCGGTGATAATCTGCGTAGATCGGTGGCGAGATAATTATAAAAGTAACTATTCAGCCTACAACAGCTTCAGCCTGAGTAAGTTACGTTAAGTTTATACTGGAGTGGCAAGATGTCGGTCTTAGATGTTTATGATATTAACAATAATAGGGTTTCTGAGATAGAACTCAATGATTCTGTCTTTGGCGCAGAGATAAAGAAGGGTCTTATTTACGAAGTTGTGAGGATGCAGATGGCGTCCCGGAGGCGAGGAACATCCTCAACAAAGGGCAGAAGCGATGTGAGAGGAGGAGGCAGAAAGCCGTGGCGTCAAAAAGGGACAGGGAGGGCGCGGGCAGGGACTATAAGTTCTCCCATCTGGAGAGGTGGCGGGGTCGTGTTTGGTCCCAAACCGAAGGATTATTCCTACAAGGTTCCGAAAAAAGTCAGGAAAGCGGCTCTGATATCTGCCCTTAGCATGAAGGTTAGAGAGGAAAGAATTTTAATTCTCAAAGGTTTTCCCATGGAAGAGATAAAAAC
>JAUWQS010000512.1 GCA_030610915.1 Pseudomonadota bacterium
AAGTTAAAATCAAATGTAAAGTAAGGGATTTTGATGAGGATTTACAGGATAAGTTTTGATGTTTTAATCCTGAATATCCTGTTAATCCTGTCAATTTTTTTCAAAGAGCTAAATTCATATGAAAATTCTTGTTACAGGCGGCGCCGGGTATATCGGGAGCCATACCTGTCTTGCGCTTCTTGATGCGGGATATGAAGTTGTTGTTGTCGATAATCTTTCGAACAGCAAAGAGGAATCTTTAAAACGGGTTCAGGGGCTTACGGGAAAGACTCTGGAGTTTCATAAGGTTGATCTGCTCGATAAAAGAGCATTGAACGCTGTCTTTGAGAAGAGTTTGATTAATGCCGTTATTCATTTTGCGGGGCTTAAGGCGGTTGGTGAGTCCGTAAGCATTCCTCTTCGTTACTATCACAACAATGTCACCGGCACGTTGAATCTGTGCGACGTTATGCGTGAGCATGATATTAAAACTCTGGTCTTCAGCTCCTCAGCCACGGTCTATGGAGACCCACAGACCGTTCCCATAAAAGAGGATTCTCCCCTTTCTCCGGCGAATCCGTACGGCCGTTCAAAACTGATGATTGAAGAGATCTTGCAGGACCTCCACCACTCGGAGGCAGGATGGAATATAGCCCTGTTAAGGTATTTCAATCCGGTTGGGGCGCATTCGAGCGGTCTGATCGGAGAGGATCCGAATGGAGTGCCCAACAATCTCCTCCCTTTCATTACACAGGTGGCGATTGGGAAACTGTCAGAGCTTTCTATCTTTGGCAATGATTACCCCACCCACGATGGGACGGGTATCAGAGATTATATTCACGTTGTCGATCTGGCGCTCGGCCATATAAAGGCGTTGGCGAAACTTGCTTCAAATCCCGGTATCGTCGTTTATAATCTCGGCGCCGGTCGAGGTTACAGTGTCCTGGAGATGGTATCAGGATTTGAGAAGGCCACAGGACAAAAAATACACTCTAAAATTGTCGCTCGTCGCCCTGGTGATATTGCCTCATGCTATGCCGATGTTTCCAAAGCCCAACGGGAGTTGGGGTGGTCCTCAGAAAGAGGCATAGATGAAATATGCGCAGACGCATGGCGATGGCAGTCAAAAAATCCTGATGGGTATGAGTAACTGCTCAGGTAGTCAGACTGAAGGTATTTAGGCTGAAGGAAGCGGGAAGAGCGCTTTGATGGGGAAACAGCAGGTTTTTGCATCAAACATGGCTTCAAAGTGTGCAGTATTCCTGCTTTTCCTAACAGCCTTCAGCCTATCCACCTGAGCAGTTACTCAGCTTTTACCTTTCAGCCCAGATGATGCGCGGGCGATCTCTGCAGCCCTCAAACCACAATAGTCTAACAGTTCATTGCCGGTTCCCGACAGGCAGAATCTGTCTCTCACACCGATAATTTTTACAGGCACCGGACAATTTTCAGATACAACCTCACATACAGCGCTTCCCAGACCGCCTATTATGGAGTGTTCTTCAGCGGTTACAATCGCCCCTGTCTCCCTGGCGCAGGAAATTATCAGATTCTTATCGATCGGTTTGAGTGTGGACATATTTACTACACGGGCGGATATGCCCTTCGTTTTCAACAGATCT
>JAUWQS010000531.1 GCA_030610915.1 Pseudomonadota bacterium
TAAGCAGGGGTAATGAATCTTTGCAATCATATTTTCACCGCAAAGACGCAAAGGACGCAGAGGATATTTCTTTTTTTTCTGACCTTAATTAAAATGTATTCAGCAGGAAACAAACCGGTTTTCCCTTGCCATTCTTTTAACAGTAAAGAATTTTTTTACTCTGCGTCCTTTGCGGCTCTGCGGTGAACGCTTACAAAGGAAGAGATCAGATCATGACGGATGAGTTTTACATGAAAAGGGCGCTCAAGCTCGCCGGAAGGGGCGAAGGCAGCGTTAGCCCCAATCCAATGGTTGGCGCCGTCATCGTAAGGGGAAACAGGATCATCGGCGAAGGATATCATAGGGAATTCGGTGAAAACCATGCCGAGATCAATGCCAACGATAACGCCTCGGAAGATATCGAAGGCGCAGTCTTTTATGTAACACTGGAACCATGCAGCCACCACGGCAAGACCCCGCCATGTGTAAACAGGATCGTTGAAGTAAGACCCTCAAGAGTGGTTATCGGAACCGCCGACCCCAATCCCCTGGTCTCCGGCAGGGGAATAGAGATACTCAAGCGCCATGGAATAGAAACAAAGGTGAGAATACTTGAAGAGGAATGCGGAAGACTGAATGAAGTATTTTTTAAGTTTATACAAACGAGAATTCCATTTGTCACCCTCAAATTCGCTCAGACTATCGATGGGAGAATCGCCACTCTGACCGGCCATTCAAGATGGATAAGCTCTGGACCCTCTCTGAGGTTTGCCCACAAACTGAGGAGCCTGCACGATGGCATCATGGTTGGCATGGGGACCATTCTTAAGGATGACCCGGAACTTACAGTACGACTGTTAAAGGGCGGAAATCCTGCCCGAATTATCGTCGATTCCACACTCAGAATGCCGGCAGACGCATGTGTATTGAAAAACCAGGAAACGGCAAAGACGATTATCGCAACCACTCCCGATCACAGCAGGAAAAAGCTGTCGCAATTAAGGAATGCCGGCATAGATGTGATCATCGTCAATAAGGACGACAGGGGAAAGGTTGATCTGAAAGGACTCCTGACCGAATTAGGGAAAAAGGAGATATCATCTATCCTCGTGGAAGGCGGTTCTGAAATTATCACTTCATTCTTGAAAGAGAGGCTGGCCGACAGGATTGTAATAATTACGGCGCCGAAAATAACGGGCGAAGGTATCCCATCCGTGGGAGATCTGGGGATCAGGAAAATAGATGATTCAATCAGGCTGTCCCTGAGGAAGGTCTTCAGAAAAGGGGATGATATTATTATTGATGCGAGGATATAGTTCGCTGTTGGGTAACTACTCGCCTAATCAGGCTAAAGCTATTTAGGCTGAAGGCTGAAGGGGCCGGAAGAGAGCAATTGCCGCACTTTGCCGGAGAAACAGCAGATTTTTGCACTAAACATGGCTTCAAAGTC
>JAUWQS010000203.1 GCA_030610915.1 Pseudomonadota bacterium
TATGTTGTAACTACTCAGCCACAGATTCACACAGATGAACGCAGATAGGTTTAAATACAAAAAAATCACGTGACTACTCAAGGTGGTTAGGCTGAAGGCTGTCAGTCTATTAATTGTAAGGTTCTTGCAGAAGTGGCTTCGGCGTGAACTCAGTCAAACGGTAAAAGAATTTAAAACGATCACGAAAGTCCGAAGATTACAAAAACACGAAATAACTGCGTGGAGACAAAAAATAGGAGAAAAAATACCGGTGATAATCCGCGTAGATCGGTGGCTGAATAGTGACAACGGTTAAAAGTTATCAATAGTGAACCTGAGGAGTTACAATATGTTCTTAAAGAGCAAAGAGCGCAGACTTCAAAAACGGTATATTGTTTGTTGGGATGCCTCGGTTGAGGCTGTATTTCCTGACTTTCAGGGCCAGATACGTGTTAAGGTATTGAATTTTTCTACTAAGGGAGCCCTGCTTCACTCGGAACAGGTTTCTATTGATAATCGACACCTGTTTATTTCAGCAGAAAAGCCCGATTTAAATCTGAAAATCTTTTTGCCGGATATGGTTCTGGAGTCGAAGATCGATATCAGGTGGTACAGGCTGTCGGATGAAAAAAAACTCTACGAGATCGGCATCGGCTTCGTGAATTTTATGGAGAGAAATCGTGGCGCTGTTGATAAGCTGATAAAATTTTTAGAAAAAGATAAATAGTAACTGCTCAGGTTCACGGTTCCGGGGTTCACGGTTCAACGGTTGAAGGAAGAGAATTAAGTATCAGCTCAATGAATAGCGGAAGGTATATGGCAGAAGCATGTAGCGGAAGGCTTCAGCCTTCCATGTGCTTCAGCCATACTGTGTTACGTGAATATGGAGACCTGAAGGTCTCCGCTACAGGGGCCGTGCAAAACTCAAAGGCGTAACCTCTACACCCAAACCCCGCCTCCGGAAGATGGAGGCGGCTACGTGTCTGGATTTGCCCCTATTTATTGAACTGATACAGAATTAATTTGATTGGAACTCTTTTAACTGTGAACCTTAAACCTGACAACCTTAGTAATTACCGAAATTTTAATCTTGGCGCTTTAGTGGCTGAGTGGTTACGATAAATGAGGGTGGGAGTGGAAATTCAGGATAATATAACCAAATTGATCGCAAATGGAGTAAAAATTCCAAATCCCTCTTCTGTTGAAGTTGGAAAAGAGGTGGATATAGACAGGATTTCAGGCAAAGGCGTTACTCTGCATAGTGGAGTCAGGATATATGGCGCTAAGACGCTCATCTGTTCTGAAACTAAGTTAGGGTATGAATCACCGTCTACAATTGTTGATTGTCAGACTGGCCCCGGCACAGAGCTCAGAGGCGGATTTTTCAAAGACTCCACCTTTCTTGGAAAAGTAGAAATGGCATCTGGAGCTCACGTGAGAGAGTGCTGCCTCCTGGAGGAAGGATCCAGGGGAGGTCACACAGTGGGTTTAAAACAGACCATACTCTTTCCCTTTGTAACCCTTGGCAGCCTGATAAATTTCTGTGATTGCTTAATGGCCGGCGGCGTCGGCAGGAAAGACCATAGCGAGGTAGGCAGCTCCTATATTCACTTTAACTATACCCCCAATCAGGATAAGGCGACCGCCTCCTTAATCGGAGATGTTCCGAGAGGTGTTATGATAAACCAGCCTTCCATCTTTCTTGGAGGACAGGGAGGTCTGGTAGGCCCGTTGAGGATCGGTTACGGCACGGTTATAGCAGCTGGCACTGTATATCGGGAAGATTGTCCAGAAGGGGGCAGACTTCTGACAGCGACACCCTTTGGCGGGGAGAATCTCCCTTCAGAAGGAGTAACTCCCTCTTCCTGCCCCACCTCGACGAGGGGATTTTCAGACGCGGGAGAGTTTGAAACAGGTTTTTACAGGGATGTTAGAGGGAGGGTCTATAATAACATCTGCTACTTAGCCAATCTCATTGCCCTCAGACAGTGGTATATCCATGTTCGACAGCCCTTCTTTCTTCGGGTTGATGAATTTGGCCCGGAACTCTATGACGGCGCGATGGAGAGGCTGAAGCTTGCCGTCAATGAGAGATTGAAGCGGTTTAGGGATCTTTCTGAGAAAATGGAAAAATCGATTAAGATCGGCGAGAGGCGATTGATCGGGACTGACTGGAAAACACTTTACATGCAGAAGAGAGAATTACTTGAGAACTGGCCGGAACTTGAAAAATGTTTTGCCGGCGGATATGAAGAAGTGATCGATCCGGAAAAGAGGGATTCTTTTATCGACATTATCCGTGAAGAACTTGAAAAAGGATCTTCGGATTATATAAAAACCATTCAGGGATTGGATCCCGGAACCTCATCCGGGGGCACGGTCTGGCTACAGGCCATAGTGGATCAGGTAACAAGTAATGCGTTGGATGTCATTCCTTCATATAAACGCAACCCTGAACCGTGAACCGGAGTAACTGCGAAAATGTTTAAACTAAGAAAGTGGAAGATATATATCGGACGTGATCCTGATAATGTTCCTTCCGGTTCCGTCATACTCTTTCCGGCGCTTTCCGACATCATCCCCTGTGGTCTGGCAGGTATCCTTACAATTAAAAAGAGGAGCGTACCTGCGGAAACGGATGTGGCCGCAAGGTTGATACGGCTCTTTGATGATATCAAAAAAGGAACCATGAAAAAGCTCCTTTCACGTTCCATTACTCCTGAGAATTACCTGGCTGGTCGGGACAGGTTAATGGAGATGGAAAAGGGTGTCCTGGAGCTGAAGCGGGAAATCCCATTTCAGGACATCTTTTTTCACCCTGATAAGGCAGTTAGACTCACAGACCTCACCGTGGAAATGAATGCGTTTCTCCTTCACGAAGAAAAGCTGATTGAAGAGAATGCCCACCTCTTTCCCACCGAAGAGATGGAGACAATCAACGGCAGACTGATTATGATGAAGGATATCTGCTGGGGCCTGGAGCAAGATATCCTTAGCAATATTGAGAGAATAGCGGAGTTATACGGATCAGGTAAAATAGATGATATCTCTGTTGAAGGTTTCAAGAAATATATGAAAATCAATTCCCTTCTGAATAGCCTGGACAGGCTCGAGGTCAGGGGGAGAGACTCGGCAGGGATACAGATGTCCTTTACCCTTGGTAACAGCGGCTCTCTGGAGAAGATTTTGAAGACCCTCAGGGAAAAAGGCCTCTACGATGATTTCATAAGGAGGACGAATGGGGGAGACACAATCAATGGCTCGATCCGTTTCAATGATGGTTGCCTCCTGAAAAGGGGAGAGACTCTTTCTTTTACATACAAGACAGCCTCTGTTATCGGAGAGTTGGGGAGAAATGTCGGGGAGTTGAGAAAGGCTATCGGCCAGGATCGTATCTTTCATGAGTTTGCCGGTGAAACTGCCAGGTTCGAGACATCGCTGGCACATACACGCTGGGCATCGGTTGGTTCCATTACCGAAGAGAACTGTCATCCCATAAACAACTTTGCCCATTCCTCTGAAGATTCTTCATCACCGCAGGCAATAAGAAGTTACCCGCATTACGGCGGTGGGAACTGGTCTGTCAGTGTTGTGCTGAATGGAGATATAGACAATTATCAAGCGCTGCGAGATTCCCTTGAATCGGAAGAGAAGGTTCTGATAGCGCCGGAGCTGACTTCCGACACAAAGATTATCCCTTTGCAGATTGAAAAATATCTTCTGAAAGGGTGTGATCTTTCAGAGGCATTCAGGCGGGCCGTAAACGGCTTCGGGGGATCGCATGCAATTGCCATGGAGAGTAATCTCGAACCCGGAAAGGTGTATCTTGGTCTTAAGGGAAGCGGACAATCTATCTATGTCGGTTTATGTGAAGATCAATATATCTTTTCTTCAGAGCTTTACGGGCTGGTTGAGAAAACACCTTTTTTTCTGAAGATGGAAGGAGAAAATGAGAACGGAAAATCCGGAATAAACGGGCAAATATTCATCCTGGATCAGGAA
This sequence comes from Pseudomonadota bacterium, assembly GCA_030610915.1. Next base: position 3,982 of record JAUWQS010000203.1, read on the forward strand.
TCCTCCGGAGGCGCTTCAGGTGTCAGGGCGTTCCTCTATGATGGGACACCGCTTGCGATCACTGAAGAGAATATTCAAAAATCAGAGATCACAACCCGCGATATCGACCGTGGCAGCTATCCCCATTATTTTTTAAAAGAGATTACAGAGTCATCCATTTCCGTCAGAAAGACCCTGCGGGGGAAGTATCGAATATCTGAAAAAGGCAGCGGCAGAAAGAAAGTTGCCTTCAATTTTGGAGATGATATCCTGCCGGAAAGCTTAAGAGATGCCCTGACTCATGATAAAATCAGACGTATCGTCCTTATAGGTCAGGGCACGGCTGCTGTGGCGGGCAAAGCTATTTCCGACGG
>JAUWQS010000223.1 GCA_030610915.1 Pseudomonadota bacterium
TATGAAATAATACGCGGGGAACTAAAAAAGGGGAATCAGGCGTTTATCGTTTATCCATTAGTGGAAGAATCGGAAAACCTGGATTTGAAGGATGCCACCAGAATGGCCGGGCACCTCGGAAAAGAGATATTTCCGGAGTACTGTGTGGGATTGATACATGGAAGGATGAAAGGAATCGAAAAAGAGGAGATAATGTCCGGTTTTTCAGGAGGAAGGATCGATATTCTTGTCTCGACAACGGTGATAGAGGTGGGTATAGATATCCCCAAGGCCTCCCTTATGGTTATAGAACATGCTGAAAGATTCGGCCTTTCCCAACTGCACCAGTTGAGGGGAAGGGTAGGAAGAGGCGATATCCCATCCTATTGTATTTTGCTCTCCGGCTATGCCCGATCCGATACCTCAAAGAGGAGACTTCGCATGATGGAGCAGACAGACGACGGCTTCAGGATAGCGGAAGAAGACCTGGCCATAAGGGGGCCCGGCGAGTTTATGGGAACCAGGCAATCGGGACTGCCCGACTTCAGAATAGCAAATATATTAAGAGATGGACGGATATTAAGCGAAGCAAAAAAAGAGGCCTTCTCGGTTGTGGATAGCGATCCCTTCCTGGAAAGGCCAGAACATACGGTACTGAAAGAAGCGCTCTTCAAGAGATGGGAAGGAAGGCTCAACCTGGCAAAGACCGGCTAAACTAACTTAGGCTGAAGGCTAAAGGCTGAAGGCTGTTAGCGCCTGATCCTGACAAGCAGGGAAAGCTCAAAAGCGGGCGGGTGGCATGGACAAACTCGTTTGTCCGTGCATAACTACTCAGAGGTTCACGGTTGTAGGGGCAATCCTATGTGATTGCCCTGGTTTGCAGGGCAGGCACACAGGCCTTACCCCTACGACCTTTGAACCCTGAACCCCTGAACCCACAAAAGCATGAAGGCCAAATTTCCAATTTCTATTTTCTAATTTCTAATTTCAACGTTCCGTGAACGCTTACTCATCTTCCGACTTTTCAAGGCGCTCAATTTTTTTCTTAATCTCCGTCAACTCATCTCTCGTGGGTATGTTCAGCTTCTTTAAAGATTTTGTTACGATCTTTTCTATCTTCTCCTCCAGATCTTTTTTGGCGGTCTTTGACTTTTCGATAAGCTCTTCAACAATCTCTTTTCCCTCTTTCTCGGATAACCTGCCCTTCTTGACAAACTCATCGATCGTCTCTTCGATCTTTTCCCTCGTCATAGCGGCCAATCCTATGCCTGCCAACATGGTTTTTTTAATAAGATCAAACATGGTTCTCCTCCTTTTTATTTACTTGACGTTGTCGGTTAATCTGACAGCTACTTTTCTGAAATGATAACCATAGATCATAAACTTCATGGCATCCGGAAAGCTTTTCGGATACTTAGTCAAAGAATAGAACATCATTTTCCAGTAATACCACTGGGTTTTGCCATTACCGAGTATCCCTATCCAAAAAATAGATCTGAAAAATGCCCTAACATCCCTCCAGTTGGGTTTTCCCCTGCGAATCGGCCGGTAATTCTTAAGAAATTTACAGACCCGGTAATAGTAATCCTTCGGTTGATATATGGTACGAACGATTCGCTTATAACCATCGATCAAAATTTGCGTATCCATTTTCGGAATAAAATTTACGATCGCATCCACGTTGTTTCCTGTGCTTTCCCTGAGCAACCTCCCTTCTTCTTTTATCCTTTTCCCAAGCTTCGTTTCAGGAAGCACATTGAGCACCCCAACCATAGCAGTAACCACGCCACTTTCCTGAATGAATTGAATCATACTGTCAAAGATATCCGGTTCGTCGCTGTCAAAACCAACTATGTATCCTGCAGAAACCTCCAATCCTGCCTTCTGAATCTGCTTTATAGATCCGATTAAATCACGGTCTGTATTCTGGGTTTTCCTGCATTCCTTAAGACTCGATTCATTGGGCGTCTCAATTCCAACGAAGACAGATGAAAATCCCGCCCTTGCCATCAGATCCATCAACTCAGTGTCATCCGCCAGATTTATCGATGCCTCTGTGAAAAAATCAAAGGGGTATCTGTGTTTTTCCGACCAGTCGATAGTTTTTCTCAAGGTCTCTTTAACGACCTTCTTGTTACCAATAAAATTATCATCAACAACAAAAAGAGAACCCCTCCAGCCGGTTTTATAAATGGCCTCCAGCTCATCGATGAGCTGTTCGGGACTTTTTAACCTCGGCTTATGCCCAAAGAGCACGGTAACATCGCAGAACTCGCAATTGAATGGACACCCTCTTGAATTTTGCACCATAAGAGAACCATATTTTTTATGGTTGATAAGATCCCACCTCGGTATGGGGGTCTCCTGTAAGGAGGGATATTTATCGGCACGGTAGATCTTTTCGGGGCAACCCTTCCGGTAATCGGAGATGAACTGCGGCAGCGTTACCTCCGCTTCGTCTAATACAAAATAATCGATGTCATCAATAAACTCTCTGTATCCGGTAGTAAAAAGAGGCCCGCCTGCAACGACAGGTTTTGCAAAACTCCGGCAGAGTTTAATCACCTTCCTGACTGATTCTTTCTGCACTATCATGGCGCTGACACAGATGATATCGGCATTCATGATATCCTGGTCGGAAAGCTTGTCAACATTCATATCAATCAGTTTTACCTCCCAATCCTCAGGAAACATGGCGGCAACTGTAAGCAACCCGAGCGGCGGGAAAGCCGCCTTTCTCGATACAAATTTCAATACGTATTTGAAGCTCCAGAAGGTGGCCGGATATTCCGGATATACAGCCAATATTTTCATAACCTGTTCTCCTTTTTGGTAGTCAATTTTCCGGCAGTATGATAGCATTTATTTGTCGGCATACAAAGGATTTTATGAGCATCCTTCATAACAAGGTAAAAGTAGTTTACACTTTCCATGTTATAATAAAAAGTGTTGTTTTTCTGAATTGATTTTTAGAGCTGAAAATGGAGGAGGATTTATGGAATATGAAACCATAGAATACGATTTGATGGAAGAAGGTATAGGCATTTTGACTCTTAACCGTCCACACGTATATAACGCCGTCAATCAAAAAATGGTGGAGGAATTGGAGGCCTTTTGGAAAGAACGATTATATGACCTCGACACCCATGTTATTATCCTGAGAGGAAATGGGGATAAGGGCTTCTGCGCAGGCCTTGATTTGAAGGAGACGATGGGAATGACTCCGGAGATGAATACCGACCAATTTTACAGGTTTCAGGCACGCCTGGCCAGGCTGAATCTGGCCATGAGACAGGCGCCTCAACCCATCATCTGCGCTGTCCATGGGGCCGCAGCGGGTATCGGCCTCAGCTTTGCTCTCGCCTCTGATGTTCGTGTGATAAGCCATGACGCCCGTTTTTCCGCCGCCTATATCAATATTGGTCTTGGTGGAGCGGATATGGCGTGCAGTTACTTTCTTCCCCGGCTTGCCGGGGCGGGAAGGGCTTACGAGTTCATGCTTACAGGAAACTTTATGTCGGCATCGGAGGCCATGTTGCTCGGCCTTGCAAGCCGGCTGGTGGAGCGTGACCAGCTCATGGAAACAGCGCTGGAGCTGGCCCGAACCATGAACACCAAAAACCCCATGGGCTTGAGGTTGACAAAAGAGGCAATCAATATGAATCTTGATGCCGGCGGCCTGGAGCAGGCCTTGAACATAGAGGATCGAAACCAGACCCTCCTCTTCGTGCGGGGGTTAGTAAGCAAAGGGGAAAAGACGAGCAAGTATTTTTGACGGCTTCGTAACCGTTCACTGCTGCTGAAAAGTTTTCGGTGGATTCGCTCCGCTTAATCCACCCTATGAACTGACTTTCATGCCTTCTAAGGGTAAAATTTTCCTTGTAGAGTATACATGAATCCCATGTAGCGGAGACCTTTAGGTCTCCATCTCTTCTAAGGTAAGGTTAAAGATTTCCGCTATGTGCTACGTGCCGATGCATGTGGAAGGCTAAAGCCTTCCGCTACATATACTGTGCAATTTTGACCGGCTCAAAAAGCGTAAGCTATGGCCGTGTTGAGTATAGCTTTTAACCCCTTGAACCTCTGAACTGTGAACCTTGAACGGTTACGGCAGATACT
>JAUWQS010000445.1 GCA_030610915.1 Pseudomonadota bacterium
CCCATAAGGCTCTATGACAATATACCGGTCATAAGCTACCTTGTTTTGAGAGGAAGGTGCAGGAACTGTAATGAAAAGATATCGCTTCGCTATCCGGTTGTTGAGTTGATAACCGCTTTGTTAGCGCTGCTTCTGTTCCGGAAATATGGCCTTACCTTACAATTTCTCTCGGCTTTTTTATTTACGTGCGCCCTGATTATTATCGCATTTATAGACCTGAAACACCGGATTATTCCCGATGTAATTACGCTGCCCGGGATTGTGCTCTTTTTCCTGTTAGCGGTCTTTCTCATGGATGTTCCCTTTCTTGACTCCATTTTGGGGATTTTAATCGGTGGGGGTTGTCTCTACCTTGTTGCTGTAGTATATCAGCTTGTGAGAAAAAGAGAGGGTATGGGCGGGGGCGACATAAAGCTGCTGGCGATGATCGGAGCATTTTTAGGCTGGAAATCCCTTCTGTTCGTCCTGCTTGCGAGTTCTTTATTAGGCGCCATTGTTGGGGTTTCTGTTATGATTTATAAAGGGAAAGACATGAAATACGCCGTTCCCTTTGGGCCGTTTTTATCCATTGCCGCCGTGGCCTATATATTTTTTGGTGAGAGAGTGACAGGGTTTTTATATTATTAGTAACTACTTAGGTGGATAGACTGAAGGCTGAAGACTGTTAGGAAAAGCGGGAATACTGCACACTTTGAAGCCATGTTTGATGCAAAAGTCTGCTGTTTCTCCGCCAAAGCGCCGCAATCGTGTTTTTCGGGTACCTTCAGCCTAAACAGCTTCAGCCTGACTACGTGAGTAGTCACCATTATTGAAAGCGGGGAGAGGGAGCGAAGGAAAAGAGAAATGAGTTGTCAAAAGGGATTTACCCTTGTAGAGATAATGATTGTGGTCGCTCTGTTAGGGATTCTGGCAGCTATTGCGGCGCCTAATCTCCAGCCCTATATGGCCCAGAGAAGGCTGAACGGAGCAGCCAGACAGATTATGTCGGATTTAATGGCAGCGAGGATGAAGGCGGTCAGCCTTAATCAGAAGGTGAAGGTTTCCTTTGGAAGTAATCATACATATCAGATATGGAATGATGCAGATGGGGATGGAACCGTTGACACTGGCGAAGCTACTGTAAGGGATATTCATCCTGACTATCATGATGTAACATTTAGCGCATCGGCTGATCCGGTTTTCCAGCCGAGGGGAACGGTGTCACCCTACAGTAAGATAACCCTACAAATTCCAGCCGGGTCAAAAAAATATGTTAAAGTCGCTTCTACCGGGCGTGTAAAAATAGATGACACACTATAGTTGATGCAGTGCGTAGGGTGGATTAAGCGAAGCGAATCCACCAGAAAAATGAGAAATGCAGGGTGTTTTTTCATTTTACGTTTTTCATTTTAAAATTTACATTATTACGCTCCTTAATCCACCCTGCGAACTGTTATGCCTCAGGGACTCAATTATTAACAGATAAATCAAAGGATAAGTTTATGACGCTACTAAAATATACGTACTGGCAAGATGGTGAAATGTGGCTCGGGTATCTTGAAGAATATCCTGACTATATGACTCAAGGAGAAAACATGGAAGAACTTCAGGAGAACCTTAAAGATATTTATCAGGAACTTATTGGTAACGTTATTCCTTCTGTACGGCATGTTGCTGAGTTGGCTGTCGCATGAAAAGGCGAGAACTAATATCAAAGCTGGAGAAGATGGGTTGTATTCTGATCCGTCACGGTGGAAAACATGATTGGTACCACAATCCAATTACAAAGTTGTCTCAACCTGTTCCACGGCACCGTGAAATCAAAGAATATCTTGCTAAACATATAATCAGAAATTTGACTTAAGGCATAATAAATCACTCCACCTGACTGCCAACAGCGCGGTGATTTCTGCAGTGCCCTGCCCCGCATCAAAGCAGGTAGTTATTCAAGGTCGGTGCCCCGCAGTGTTGGCGGCAGGTGAGCGTGGTCGTGAGATGAAAACGAAAAAAAGCTAATTTAGAGGAAGAAAAAATGAACAAGATCGTCAACTCCAGCGGCTTTACACTGATCGAAGTTATGATAGCCACATTCATCCTTACTGTCGGCCTTTTGGGTGCGGCGGGTATGGCGGCAACCGTTATCAACGGAAACGCATTCAGCAAAGAAATTACCACCGCCGCAACGCTGGCCCAGGATAAGATGGAAGAGGTCAAAAATCTGGGATACTC